>CALFNB010000516.1 GCA_937902425.1 uncultured Acetobacteraceae bacterium
GCATCATCCGGGGCCTTGGGGCGGAAAATCCCGGACCACTCATGGAGCAAAAAAAATCGGGGCCAGAGCCGAAAAAAGGCTTGACCTCGGACACAGTCGCTTAGTGGTAATGCTTGCTTCGCCGCGAACCGGAGAACGTCGAAGTGGAGAGTGCCCTCAGGTCCACAGTTTCACCGCACGGCGCGCAGCCGCGGCCGCACCTCCTGTAACAACAACTGCAACGACCGCATCATGTGTTCCGGCGGCAGGATCGCGCCGAAGTTCAGTTCCGCCAGAATCCCGTCGATCCCCAGCTGATCCTGAAGGTCGGACAACCGCGCCGCCACCGTATCGGGCGAGCCGATCACGACCTTATCCCGCATCACAGCGTCATACGTCAGCGTCCGCACGTCCGCGAGTTCCGCGCGACGCCTGGCGTTCGGCGAGCCTTCCAGTTGCGTGATCAGTTTTTGGTAACCGGCCATGATGCTGTCATGCGCCTGGCTCCGCGCCTCCTTGTCCGTCTCGGCGACGTGCAGCGTCAGGCGCAGATGCACCTCGCCTTTGCCCTTATGGCCGGCCGCCACGTAAGCCTCACGATACGCACGCAGATCCGGCGCGAGGCCGGCCAATGAGCCACTGCGTACCGCCACGAACAGCGGGTAGCCGAGTGCGCCAAGGACCGGGAACGTGTCCTCGGAGGCACCGGCGATGCGGATCGGCGGATGCGGAGTCTGAAACGGCCGCGGCACGGCGCGCGCCTCATCGAAGTGATGGTACTTGCCGTGAAACGAAAAACTCGTCTGCGACCAGGCGAGTTTCAGCACATCCAGCGTCTCGTAAAATCGTTCGCGGCTTTCCGAATACGGCACGCCGTAGGCGGCGTAAGCGCGCGGGTTGCCGCTGCGGCCAACGCCCATCAGCAACCGGCCGCGGCTGATTTGATCGACGGTGGCGGTTTCCTCGGCCAGGCGCAGCGGATGCGTCAGCGGCAGGACCTGAACGCCGGTGCCAAGTTTGACCTTCGTTGTCCGGCCCGCGATCGCCGACAGCACGGTCATCGGCGAGCTCATCACCGAGCGGGCGGCCTGTTGATGGATCTCGGCCAGCCATATCGCGTCCAGTCCCCAGTCTTCCGCCTGACAGACCTGGTCGAGGCCCATCGCGAAAGCGTCAGTGTCGGATTGCCTGGCCACCTGGCGGTGGAATTCGTGATACCAACCGATTTCCATGATCATGTTCCGTGCGATGCCGCACAACTTACGGGCGGGCGCCGCATTTGGCGAGTCGGCCAATCCCGCTTACTGTACCGTCAGGAAATGTAACGAGGAGGCAGCTATGCGCTTCGGTCTGTTCGGCAGCGCCGCGGCACGACGGGGCAGCGGTGAGTTCGACAGCTCGGAGGGGTTCCGCGACTTCATCGAATACAATGTCGAGGCCGAGGCTCTCGGTTTCCACGGCACCTTCGTCGTCGAGCATCATTTCACCGGCTTCGGCCAGGTCTCCGCCACCCTCAATCTCCTGACCTGGCTCGGCGCGCGCACACGGACCTTGCGGCTTGGGACCGCCGTGATGGTGTTGCCCTGGCACAATCCGGTGCTGCTGGCGGAACAGGCGGCGACACTCGATCTGTTGTCCGGCGGCCGGCTCGATTTCGGCATCGGCTCCGGCTACCGCTATAACGAATTCGCCGGCTTCGATGTCGGGATGGACGAGGCGCGGGAGAAGTTTGAAGAATCCATCGGCGTCATCCTGAAGGCCTGGACGTTGGAGGAGCGTTTCTCGCACCACGGCAAATACTGGACCTTCAACGACATCATCGTCGAGCCGCCACCGTTCCGAAAACCGCATCCCGTGGTCTGGATGGGCGCCGGCGGCGACCGCTCGATCCGCGACGTCGCGCGCCGCGGCTTCAATCTGTTGTTGGGCCAGTATGCGTCTCCCGCTGAAGTCGCGCACAACATCGCGACCTTCCGCGAAACGGTGGAGGCGGCGGGCCAGGCATGGGATCCGATGCGGGTCGGCGTGACGCGAGCGTTCTTCGTATCGGAAAGCAAACAAGAGCGCGAGGAGGCGTTGGAACGCCGGCTGGCGAACCGGTTGCGGCAGTTGAAACTGGCGATGACTCCGGACGGCATCATGCTCGGCGGCCCGGACCGCGCCACGGGCGATCCGGTCGAGATCAATTTGAACAGTGCCATCTACGGCACACCGGACGAGATCGCCCGGAAGTTGCGCGATTTGCAACAGGCGGGTGCTGGGTATTTGCTGATGAATGGTGGTGGTTCGGGCGGAGGAGAACGCGGGCGGCGCAGCCTGCGGCGTTTCGCGCGGGAGGTGATGCCGGCGTTCATGAAAGAAACCAAGGCGCAGGCGGCGGATTAACCGGAGGCACACCATGCTGATCGTCGATTCCCAGATCCATATCTGGGAAAATGAAACGATGAACGCCAATCACCGTCAGATGCGCACGTACTCCGCGGACGACGCGCTCGCGGAAATGCGTGAGGCCGGCGTCGACGCGGCACTGATCCACCCGCCGAGTTCATTGCCGAATACCAACGCGACGGCGATCGCGGCGGCGAAGCTGCATCCGGACAAATTCGCCATCCTCGGTCATTTCGCTATCGAAAAGCCGGAAAACCGCGGTCTTGTCGCGACCTGGAAGCAGCAGCCTGGCATGCTGGGATTTCGTTTCACTTTCATGCAGCCGCATCAGCGAAACTGGTGGACGGACGGCACCGTGGACTGGCTGTGGCCGGCGGCGGAGAAAGCCGGCACGCCGATCGGATTGCTCGCCGGCGGCCATTTCGATACCGTGGCGAAAATCGCCGGCCGACATCCTGGCTTGCGCCTGCTGATCGACCACATGGGCCGTCGGGGCGAGGTCAAGGATGACGCCGCCTTCGCCGACCTCGACGATCTGCTGGCGCTGGCGAAGTTTCCCAACATCGCGGTCAAAGCCTCCGGCGCACCAGGCTATTCCACACAATCTTATCCCTGGCGGAACGTTCACCAACCGATCCGGCGTATCCTCGATGCGTTCGGTCCAACGCGCACGTTCTGGGGCACCGACATCACGCGGATGCCCTGCTCGTATCGCCAGTGCGTCACCATGTTCACTGAGGAAATGCCCTGGCTCACCGGCCATGATCTGGAACTGGTGATGGGCCGCGCGCTGTGCGACTGGGTGGCGTGGGACCTGAAAGCGTAGCCGAAGCCCGCGACGCTGGCACGGGACAGGCAGACCACAGGCTCGACCGCTGCCTCCGTCACGAGATCAGACGCGGTTATCGAACGCCATGTCCAGGTCTGAGCCCAGGGGCATCCACCCCGCCATTCCCCCTCCCCGGACCAGGCCCAGGGAGGGGTTCGGATGGGCGGTCAGCTATGCCAGCGGAATTCCTGCGCCTTCCGCTGCGAGCCTTGGCTGAGCTTGACATTGACCAGCGCGGGCCCCTTGAAGTTCATCGCCTCATCGAGCGCGCCGCGCAGATCCTTCGGATCCTCAACGTAGGAGCCGTGACCGCCGAAGGCCTGCATCATCAGGTCGTAGCGGGCGCCCCAGATCAGCGAGTTCGGCCGCATGTTGAGCATCGGGTTGTTGGGAATTTCCGGCATGCCCGGCCCGATGCCGCCGTTGTTGAACACCACGATCTTGGCCGGCATCCCGTAGCGGCACAGCGTCTCCATCTCCATGCCGGAGAAGCCGATCGCCGAGTCGCCCGAGACGTGGATGATCGGCTTGTCGGGGTGCACGACGCACGCGGCGATCACAATACCGAGGCCGACGCCCATCGTCCCATAGCTGCCGGCGTCAAGCCGCGAGCGCGGGTTGAAGTTCGGCAGCTGGGTGCGGCCGATGTCCATCGTGCCGGCGCCTTCGCTGCAGATGATCGCGTTTTTCGGCGTCCAGGCGGCGACGTCCCGCAGCAGCCGGTAGTAACCGCCGGGCGCCGAGTCATCGGCGATCTGCGGTGCGTTCATAGCCGCGTTTTCGGCCGACTTCTTGGTGATCGCCGCGCGCCACGGCGTCTCCTTCGGGTAGAACCATTGACGTTTGGTCAGCGCCTGATTGAGCTGCCCGACGATCGCGCGGCCGTCGCCGACCAGCGCGACCTCGGCCGGCTTGTTCTGGTGCATCGCCTCCGGCTCGATGTCGAGCTGGATGACCCGCACGTCTTTGTTGTAGCGCGGCGGCAGGCCGAAATGCATGATCCAGTTGAAGCGCGCGCCCATCAGGAAGACGACATCGGCCTGTTGCAACGCGAGGCTGCGCGCCGCGCCGACCGACAGCGGATGGTCGTCGGGCATCACGCCCTTACCCATGGGCGAGGCCAGGAACGGCACTTGCGTCCGCTCGATGAACGCGCGCACCTCGTCCTCGGCGCGCGAGAAGGCCATGCCCTTGCCGATGATGACGAGCGGCCGTTGCGCCGATTGCAGCACGTCCAGCGCCTGCTCGACGTACTCCGGCATGGTCTGGATGCGCGGCGGTTCCGGGCATTTCGCGACCTGCATCGCCTTGTCTACGTCGCAGCTGCCGGTGATGATGTCGTCCGGGATGTCGAGATAGGCAGCACCTGGCCGGCCGTAGGTCGATTGCCTGACCGCCATCTCCACGTAGAACGGGATACGGTGCACGTGCTCGATGCCGTGCGCCCATTTGCAGAGCGGCGTCGCGGCCAACACCTGGCGCTCCTCCTGGAACGCGCCCATGCCGTTGCGGTAAGTCTCCGATGCGCCGCCGATCAACAGCATCGGCCAGCAATTCTGCTGCGCGTTGGCCAGGCCGGCGAGGCCGTGGATAACACCCGGACCGGTCACGGTGATGCACGACCCTGGGCGCCCGGTCAGGAAGCCGACGGCCCCGGCGGCATAGGACGCGGTCTGCTCGTTGCGCATGCCAATATAGGGGAGGCCAGCTTTTTGCGCTGCCTCGGCGAGCGGACCGACCGGGAACCCGACCACCCCGAACATGAATTGCACACCTTGTTCCTTGAGGCTTTTCGCCAGTAAGTCGGCGCCTGTGATCTCTGCCATGTTTCCTCCTGTCATCCGGCGACCGCGATTGGACCCGGTTACAAAAAAATCCGAACGACGGTCAGATTACGCTTTTGTGGCCCCGCGGCAACTGGCGTTGTCCGCGTTGCGCCGCCGGCATCGGTAACTTCGGCTCGCAAGAGGCGAGGGATCGTCACGCGGCGGCGCGCCGATCGAGAATTCCATGAATATCGGCGAGGTTGCACGGCGACAGTTCTTGCAACTGTCAGACGGGATGATCAGCGATGCATGCGAGGACCCGCCTCCGATATTCTTCGGGTCCGTTCAACTTCGCGGTTTCAGATCATGCGTGGGCGCGGAAAGATCAAGGTGTCGAATACATGTTCGGCATCGTCGGCCTCCCGGTGCAGCCGATCTCGCGCGAGACACGAGAGGGCGGCATTAAGTACTATGGCCGCGCATGACCGCGCCGCCGGAAAGCATGGACCAGGCCTTGAACGCATCGGTACAAAATTAAACCGCGGAACGTTGGGTCAGGTCCGAGCATGACGGCGAGAGGCAACCCGACCATGACGGGACAATAATGACGGGCGTCGATGAGACGTACGGAGGCCGATCTCGAGCGTTCGGCACCTACCCGTCCGCGAACCGCGCGAAGCTGGCGACCAGAACCGCGTAAATCGGTCGCTTGAACGGCACCGCCAGGTCCGGCAACGCGGCCAGTTCCACCCACCGCCAGGCGTCGAATTCCGGATGCGGGTCCAAATCCAGCCTGATATCGCCGTCATCCCCGATGAACCGCAGCGCGAACCAGCGCTGCCGCTGGCCGCGAAACCGGCCTTTCAATGCCACTCCGATCAGTTCCGATGGCAGGTCGTAGGTCAGCCATTCGTGGTGCTCGCCGATCACCTCGGCGCGATCGGTGCCGATTTCTTCGGCCAGTTCACGCAGCACGGCCTGACGCGGGTCCTCGCCTTCGTCGATGCCGCCTTGCGGCAGTTGCCAGCCGCCCGCCGGCGCCTCCGCGTTCGGCAGATCGGCCCGCCGCGCCACCAGAACCAGGCCCGCGCGATTAAACAGCACCGCCCCCACGTTGGGGCGGTATGGCAGTACGCTCACTACTCCCGCTCCGACAGCTTCACCGCCGGTGTCTCAGCGGGCGGCAACGCCAGGGCGGACACCGGCGCCAGCGTCAGGCCGCGGTCCGCGAGCCCATTGCTCCAGGCGGCGATCCGAGCCACCGCGACCGGCGTGGGACGCATCACCAGGCCCAATGCGGAACCGGTGTCGCGGGCTTGCTGTTCCAGGGTGGCGAGTTTCGCGTCAATCATCGCCCGATCCGCCACGCCCTGATCGGACGCATCGTCGATCACCAGATCGACGTGCCGACCCGATGTCCTGGAGACCGGGATCCCGGAGATCGCGACTTTCGCCATTGGGCCATGGTCTTCCCGCGGATCGACGTAAAGCAGTCCGCGCTCGGCGAGTGCGGACAGTATCATATCCAGTTGGTCCGTCATCGCGGCCAGCCGCTCCCCGCGCATCGTGCCGATCACGCCGGTCGCGCCGACATAACCGTCGATCCGCGACAGCACCCAATCCAGGTTCCGCGCGTTGACGGAAGCCGGGGCACCAGTCAGCAGCGTGGACGGCCCGGGATCGTTCAACGGGAAGCCGGCGGGCTCCAGCGGGATCGCGATCAGATATTCGTGGCCTATGGTGCGCGCGGTTGCCAACAGGCGGGTGAGGGTCGTACTATTTGCCCCCTCGCCATTTGCTCCGGGGTCATTCGCGGCCGCGCCAGTTGCCGCCGGACCATTCGCCGCGGCGTAGGGTGACACACCGAGCGAGACGGCGCCCGGCAAGGCGCGGATCGCCGCGTCGCTCTCGGCCTCGTTCATGCCGATCCCGGCCAGCAGCAGTCCGATCCGCGGGCGGCGCGAACTATGATCGAATCCGGCCGCATAGACCTGCATCGCGGTTCGTCCATCGGACGCGATGCGCGGCAGGTTCTCCTTCGAGCCCTCACTCAGCGGTTCCAGCAACGTCGGGTCCGGGTCGGCGATGGGACCGGGGGTGTCGCGGCCCGCCACCGCCGGGGGCACCAGCCGGGTCGCGGCGATCACGCTCACCGGACCAGGTTGTTCCGGCACGCGCATGGGCGGCTGGACCGCGGCCATCCCGCTGGCTTCACGATGCGCTGGATCGGGCGATTTGCGATCGGATGCCGCCAGCGAGGCACCGGTGGGGGGTCCCAGATACTGCACCACACCGGCGCCAACCGCCATCAGCGACAACACCACGACCCAGAACGCGCCCAACCGTCGCCAACCGCGGCGGTCTCTCGTGCTCCGTTGGCCGTCGGTATCCGCCATCGCGTCTCCCTAGCGCGCTGATGCGCTCTTTTGCCGGATCATGGCCTCGGCGAGGACCACGGCCTGCTGTAACTGGAAATCGGTTTCATCTGGTTTCGCCGCGTCGAATTTCGGGAAGCTTTCCGGCGGCTTTTCCGGGATTTGTTTGGCGATCGGCGGCAAATCGGTGCGCGGCGGCAAAGTGGTCGCCGGGGTGCCGCCCGAATTGCTGATGATATGATTGTAGTCGGACTCGCGTTCCAGGCCGAAACTGGCCGCATCCTTTCGGGATTCATCTACTTTCACATCCGGTACGATCCCGGTCGCCTGGATCGAACGGCCGGACGGGGTGTAATAGCGCGCCGTGGTCAACCGCATCGCACCGCCACCCGGCAGCGGGATCACGGTCTGCACCGACCCTTTGCCAAAGCTCCTGGTGCCCAGAAGCACCGCGCGGCGGTGGTCCTGCAGCGCGCCCGCGACGATTTCCGAAGCCGACGCGGAGCCGCCGTTAATCAACAGGACCAGCGGCGCCCCGCCCAGTATATCGCTGCCGCGCGCGTCCCAGCGCTGGCTGT
>CALFNB010000517.1 GCA_937902425.1 uncultured Acetobacteraceae bacterium
CCACCGAGATCTACACTCTTTCCCTACACGACGCTCTTCCGATCTGATGATGATGGTCGCGCTGTCGATCTTCATGGCCGCTTCGGTGCTGTGCGCGTTCGCACCGACGTTCGAAACATTGCTGATCGCGCGCGTCCTCCAAGGTCTGGGTGGCGGCGGACTGATGACGCTGGCACAGGCTTTGATCGGGGAGTTCGTGCCGCCTCGTGAGCGCGGCACCTATCAAGGCTATTTGTCCGCCAATATCGTCGCCGGCTCGGCCTTCGGACCGGTAGCCGCCGGCTTCCTGACCGAGCACTGGGGCTGGCATTCGGTGTTCCTGGCGTACGTGCCTCTGGGCTGCATCGCCGTCGCGCTGGTGCTGCGCGTGCCGAAAAGCGAACAGCCACGCGGCGGTGGCCGCGGTTTCGACGCGGTGGGCCTCGTTTTGCTGACCACGTTCGTGCTGCCGCTGCTGCTGGCGGTGTCGCAGTTTCAGCGCCTCGATCCCGGAATGTTGCCGCGGGTCGTGGTCTGGCTCGCTCTGGCGGCGGTCGGTTTCGCGGCGTTGCTATGGCAACAGCAGCGGACGTCGGTGCCGATCATGGCTTTGCCGTTGCTGCGGCTGCCGGCGTTCTGGCGGGCCGATGTCATGGCGGCGTGCTCGGGTGCCGCGTTGACCGCGATGATCACGTTTCTGCCGCTGTATCTGCAGGCGGTCATGGGAGCGACGCCGGGCGAGTCAGGTTTACTGCTGATCCCGCTGACGGTGTCGGTCAGTTCCGGCTCGGTGCTGACCGGATGGCTGATCTCCCGCACCGGACGCACCGCGGTGTTTCCCACGGTGGGGTTGTCGATCACCGCGCTGACAATGGCGTTTCTGGCTTACGCGGCGGCCGGGATGTCGCGCGTCGAGTTGTCCTGGGTCCTCGCGCTTGGCGGCCTTTGCCAGGGCACCGCGATGCTGACCGCGCAGATCACCGTGCAAAAAGTCGCGGGTGCCCGCCATTTGGGGGCGGCGGCGGCCTCGGCGCAACTGGCGCGGTCGTTGGGCTCGGCATTTGGCGCGGCGGCGGCGGGGGCTGTGCTGTTTGGTTTGTTGTCGGCGTGGGACCCGGACACAGCGACGCTGTTTTTCTCCATGGTGCGGCATGGTTCCGGCGTGCTGCTGAATTTGCCCGTTGATCAACAAACTTTGGCGCGGAGCGAAATCGCCAGCGCGTTCAGCGGCGTGTTTCTGTTGGTCGCCGCGATTTCGTGCGTGAGTGTCGCGATGTCGGCGACGTTGCCGGTGCGGCGGTTGTGACAGCGTCGCGATGACGCCCGAGCACGCCCAGTACGCCTTCGCTTCATTGTCAGGGCGGCACCGCGTTCCCGTCACACCATGCCAACCTCGCGGCCGCGCTTAAGGGCGGGGTGAACGGTCTTGTTGATGATGTGCGGATCAGTTCCGATCACATGCGCGCTTGCGCCGACAATCAACGGATCCGCGCCCGTGACAATACTCCGGTCCTTTCCGTCATACGGGATCAGGGCCAGAAAGTGCTGCATCGCATTGAGGCGGGCGCGCTTCTTGTCGTCGGACTTAACGATCGTCCACGGTGCATCGGCGGTGTCGGTGTAAAAGAACATCGCTTCCTTGGCTTCGGTGTAATCGTCCCACTTATCCAGCGAGGCGCGGTCGATCGGCGAGAGTTTCCATTGCTTGAGCGGATCAATTTCGCGTGCCTCGAAGCGCCGCCTCTGTTCGTCGCGGCTGACCGAGAACCAGAATTTTATCAACGTGATCCCCGATCGGACGAACATGCGCTCGACTTCCGGGCACTGCCGCATGAATTCAAGATAGTCATTGGGCGTGCAGAAACCCATCACCCGCTCGACGCCCGCCCGATTGTACCAGGAGCGATCGAACAGCACGATCTCACCGGCGGCTGGCAGCGGGGCGATGTAGCGCTGAAAATACCATTGCGTGCGCTCTCGCTCGGTCGGCTTCTGCAAAGCGACGACGCGAGCGGTGCGCGGGTTCATATGTTCGGTAAAGCGCTTGATCGTGCCGCCTTTGCCCGCCGCATCACGCCCCTCGAACAGAGTGACAATGCGCTGCCCGGATTGCTCGATCCAGCGCTGCGCTTTGAGAAGCTCACGTTGGAGTTCAAGCATGTGCGCTTCATAGGCCGTCGCGCGCATCGAACTTTTGTACGGATAGTCGCCGGACTCAAAAAGGCGCCGAATGGCCACGGGATCATTTCGTAATGACGCGGCCATGCGCACAGGCGATTGCACCGTCTCCGGTCCGGGCTGGACGATCGCGGACGGTTCCGCGGCCGCGGCGGCACGGCCGTTCGGGGCAGGGGCATCCTCGCCGTTCGTTCTGTTGGTGGATCGCCTGGCCATGGTTCACTTTCGCGCCGCTCTCTCGACGCGAACGTGTAATCGATCAACACAACTCTCGCTACGGTTGAATCGACCCTGTGTGCCTCCCTGGCCATAAAGTCGACGGCACGAGGTCTCATATGCGCCGGGATTTCAACTTTGCGTCAGCACTTCACCCGGCTGGTATCGTTCGCCGCTTTCAATTCTCGCTCGATCGCCGCGGCCAGGCCGGGATTCGCACGTCTGATCTGGCTCGCGCGCAGAGTAGCGGCGAGATCCGACGGCCGACGCATTTCCCAGGCCTCCAGAAACAGAAAATCCGATCGTGCCCTGGGATCGCACGCGTCCCGCAGGGCCAGAGAAACAGCCCGCGTCACGGGCTGTCGCGTCAGAAAGTCATCCATCTTTCCCTCACCCGATTCCCTGGTCCGAACGACCACATAGGAACCGGGCCTGGCGATCACCAGCCTGTCCCGATGACAAGAGGGTGAATTAACCGTATATTAAGAATCTCAATAGCGGTACAGCTCGTGTTTGAATGGTCCTTGATCATTGACGCCAATGTAATCAGCCTGCTTCTGCGTCAATTTGGTTAGTTTCGCGCCAACCTTCGCAAGATGAAGCGCGGCGACTTTTTCATCAAGTTGCTTCGGCAGAGTGTACACCGTTTTCTCGTATTTCCCTGGTGGTGCATTGAACAATTCAATTTGTGCCAAAACCTGATTGCTGAAACTCGCGCTCATGACGAAGCTCGGATGGCCGGTCGCGTTACCCAGATTGACCAGCCTTCCCTCGGACAACAGGATCAGGCGCTTGCCATCGGGAAACACGACCTCGTCGACCTGCGGCTTGACGTTTTCCCACTTGTAATTGCGCAGCGCGTCGATCTGAATCTCCGAGTCGAAGTGTCCAATATTGCAGACAATCGCGCGATGTTTCATCGCGCGCATATGCTCAATCGTGATCACGTCGACATTGCCGGTCGCGGTCACGAAAATATCGCCGAGCGGCGCCGCATCATTCATGGTGACGACCTGGTAGCCCTCCATCGCCGCCTGCAATGCGCAGATCGGATCGACCTCGGTGACCATCACCCGGCAACCGGCATTGCGGAGCGAGGCGGCGGACCCCTTGCCGACGTCGCCGAACCCATTCACCACCGCGACCTTGCCCGCCATCATCACGTCGGTGCCGCGGCGGATGCCGTCCACCAGCGATTCGCGGCAGCCATAGAGATTGTCGAACTTCGACTTGGTCACGCTGTCGTTCACGTTGATCGCGGGCGTCAGCAGCGTGCCGGCTTTCGCCATGTCCCATAACCGGTGCACCCCGGTCGTGGTTTCCTCGGAAATGCCGCGCACGTCCTTGAGCATCTCCGGGTATTTGTTGTGCATCAGGACAGTCAGATCACCGCCATCATCCAGGATCATGTTCGGCGTCCAGACGTCACCATTCCCCTGGGCGGGCCCGTGCACCGTCTGCTCGATGCACCACCAGAATTCCTCCTCGTTCATGCCCTTCCAGGCGAAGACGGGTGTGCCGGCCGCGGCGACGCCGGCGGCGGCGTGATCCTGGGTTGAGAAGATGTTACACGACGACCAACGCACCGTAGCACCAAGCGTGGTCAGCGTTTCAATCAAGACAGCGGTCTGAATGGTCATGTGCAGGCAGCCGGCGATGCGGGCGCCTTTCAGCGGCTTGCTGGTGCCGAATTCCCCCCGGATCGCCATCAGGCCGGGCATCTCGTCCTCGGCCATGCTGATTTCCTTGCGCCCCCAATCAGCGAGCGAAAAGTCTTTTACCTTGAAATCCTGGGTTGTAGTGACGAATGCCATTTCTGTCGCTCCTGGTTGGTGGCGACGTCATATAAAGATATCCGCATGTCCGCAAGCGCGATCGACGGAGGGCACGCGGTCATCAATGGCCCGAGGCGGCGCATGGGTCAGGCGTTCCCGCGATTGCGAATGGGCGCGCGGACTATCGGGCTCGTTCGGCGGCGGCCTGGAGGCGATCCGCCGCCCTGTCGGCATCACCGGCAGCGCCTCCGAAACACCCCTCCGGACGCCGAAATAAACACAACTCCGGCTCCCCGGGCCTCGCGTCATCCGGGAAACAGGCGACCCGATCAAAGCCCACGGGCGGATGCGACGCCTCGGCGATTACGTGCGAGTATGCGCTTCGGACCTGCGATACCGGGCCACCCTCCCGTTCCACCGTATAGCGCAGCGGGAAAGGTGCGCCCTTCAGGTGGATCTCCGGCACATAGGGGTCGAACATGAGGGGTACGTCGCGGTTCAGGTAAGTGTAGCCGCCGCTTCGCCATGATGGGATGTCGCGAACCTGGAGCCCGCACAGCTCCGGCTCCCGATGCGCCGCGAGGAACGCGTGCACCATGCCCCGCTGAAACGACCAACGCGCACCCAGCGGCACGGTGCCGATGTAGCAGGACAGAACCGTGCTGAACACCAGAAACACGGGCACTCCCGCCATCATTGCCCGATGTCCATGCCGCGCCGCCAACATCCGAAAAAGCCGGGTCGCACCAAGTCCGACCAGGATCGGCATCGCGGCGAGTGTGAGATAGATGAACCGCACTTCTTTGTGCGGCAGAAGGTTGTGGATCACCAGCGTCGCTAGCGCGGCGATCGCCAGGGCGGGGAACCGGGTCGCGCCAACCACCGCCAGCCCGAGCATCAAAGGCAGCGGCAGCAAGGCGATGACCAGGTAGTTCAAATAGAAGCCCGGCGCCTGCGTGCCGATCGCGGTGGCGACTCCTTGCAGCGAATTCCGCACGAAATTCAACCAGATCGACTGGAACGCGCCACCCCAGGTTATCGCGTCGAGCACTCCCGAAAACGGCAGCAGCACGGCCGCGGAGCCCAGAAACAACCATTGGTAGTGCCTGGGTTGACGACGGTATTGCCAAAGCACGGCCAGAAACAGCGGCGGTGCGTACTGGTAACGCAGACAGACCGCGGCGCCGAACAGTGCCCCGACCCAGAAACCGCGGCGGGTCGTATGAGGGCCCTCGCCCAGAAACAACGCGGCGATGGCGCAATGGGCAGCGAGGACCTCGGTCATCACGGCGGGCGCGAAATAGATCAGGTCGAACCAGATGGCGCAGAAGCCGCCGGTAACGATCGCGCCAATGCGACCGCCGTCGCGCTCGCCGGCGCGGAAGCCGATGAGGACGACCACCATCGACAGGCCGACGCACACCGTGCGGACGAGACCAATGTACAGCATGGGATCATCGCTGAACCGCTCGGTCGCCTTCATCGCGAGGGCGATCAATGCGGGCAGCAGCCAGGACCGAATACCGTGATCGAACTCCCACGGCACGATGCCCGAGTGGAAGGCCAGCCGGTGACCTTGCTCAAAGTATTGCAGGGTCTCACCGAAAAACAGCACGTGAGTCTGGGTCAGACACGTGACGATCCGCAGCGCGAAGCCGAGCAGCAAAATCGCGGGGAGTGCCAGTGCCGCCACTTTCGGCGTGACACGGAATCCCTGCGCTGATACAAAAGATACAGTTTGGGTCGACGACATCGCGCGCTCCGCCACGAACGTGCGCTTATGCCTCCCGCCGGTTTACCGCGTGGTTGCGAATACGGCCGTAGTTACGCGCCTCGGCCCAGAGGCAGCGGCTGCTCGCCCAACATGTCCTTGGCGATGATCGCGCGGGCCTCGTCGAGGTCGAGATGGTGTGTCTCGATCATCGGCGCAGCCTCCGCCAGGATCGCGTCGACGTCCTGCATCAGTTTCAGGCGCTTGAACAAATCGGGGCGGGTCAGGCCCATGCTCTCGCCGACCAGTTCGAGGAAGTTGACCACCTCGAACGGCCAGTCACGTTCATGGCTACAGAGTTCGCGATGGCAGGCGTGGTAAACCCCGGCCAGAGTGGTGACGCCCGCGGCTTCGGCGGCTTCCAGTTGCTGGCGGTGGGCGGCGCGCTTGAAAGCGGGTACCGCCGACAGCGTGTTGCACTGATAACCCAGTCGAGGCTGCTGGAGATCGACAAAATCCAGGCCGGGGATGGCGCACAGGATCGCCTGTGCGGCCTCGGTAACGCCGGCGACGCCGGGATGTTCGTGCAGGCCGACGCGCTTGTTGACAGGATGGATCATCAACTTCCGCAGGTCGTCCATCCGCTCGGCGAGGAACAGCAGGATGGGTTTGAGGTCGAACGGATCATCTGACATGCCAGATGCGACCACCTCGCCCAGTTGGATCTGGCAGGTTGGGCACCAGGTGATGGCGCGCGGGGCGGCCTGTTTCAGCCGGTCGATGGTGCGGTAGGCGATGCGGCCGGAGGTGGCCAGGTCGCCGGCCCGAAATTGCAGTACGCCGCAGCAGGACGATGGCCCGCCCATGACCCGGTAGGGCACCCCCAGCGCATCCAGTATGTCCAGACACAGCAACGCGATATGCGGCGTCTTCATCAGGTTGCAGCCGGTGTAGAACATGACCTCGGGCGGCGAGGCGGGCTCGTTCTCCGGGCGGAAGCGGGCGAGCAGGTCCGGCGGCAATTGCAGCCGGGACAGCACGCGGACGCCGCTGGTCATGGCGCCAAACCCGGAAAATCCGGTCTTGCGGCGGGCGTCGTCCGGCTTGCGCGACGCCAGTTCCAGCCGCGCCATCGTCAGCATGAAGCGAGGATCGACGCCGTGCTGGCACTGGGGAATGCAGTGCCCGCTGCCGGAGCATACCGCGGCCCATCGCGCGGCATCCGCGTGCTCACCTCCGCGCAGGATGGTCAGGATGCCCTCGGTGAGTTTGCCGGGATTGGAGGCGTCGATCCCGGCCGGCGCGGGCATCGGACACACCTCCGCGCACGCCCCGCACGCCACGCACCTCTCCAACACCTGGGCTGTGCGGGTCTTCATCGCGAGGTCGAGCGGCGGGATGTCCATTCTTCTACTCCCCGTATGGCGGTTTCGCCGGAGGATGCCTGAGATCGCCGTGACGTTCCAGGCAGGTGTTCAGTTCATCCACGGATGGCATGCCTGAAAGGGCTCGATATGAACAAGAGCGCCCGTGCGATCACCAGGGAGATTTTAAGGATCGTGTTCGATCGGCATCATGATCCTCGTCATGTCGGATGACGATGTGAAGACTTCGTCGAGCCGCTGGTTCCTGGATCGGAGCCCGGTGCCGACGATCAGAGCGGCATTTTCCTGTTGACACCACCCAACGGCTGACTATAAAGATACCAACCAGTCGGTTTTAAAGATACATCCCCAACCGTGCCATGCGGCAACGACAATTGCTCTGGGTGCCTTCCTGGCGGTCTCGGGACACTCCACCAGGTGCGGACAACGGACCTTTGAGGAGGCTGAGCCATGTCCACGACTTCGACATCGGATCGCGAGTTGGTCCTGTCCCGCGTCATCGATGCGCCCCCCGAAAAGCTGTTTCGTGCCTGGACCAACCCGGAACTTCTCAGGCAGTGGTTCGCGCCGCTCCCTTTGACCACGCCGGTCGCGGAACTCGACGTTCGGCCGGGCGGCTCCTGCCTGATCGTCATGCGCGGACCTGACGGCACCGACATGCCGAACCGAGGCGTTTACCTCGAGGTTATTGAAAACGAGCGGTTGGTTTGGAGTGACTCGTTCACCAAAGCCTGGGATCCGTCGGCGAAGCCGTTCATGACCGCGATCCTGACGTTCGAGGATCTGGACGGCAAAACCAAATATACCGCCCGCGTATGCCACGCGACGGCCACCGATCGCGAGGTGCACGAGAAAATGGGATTCCATCAGGGCTGGGGACAGTGCACCGACCAACTCGCGGCGCTTGTCGCGAGGCTTTGACGGCGCTCAGCAACCGGAAGCGAAAGGAAACCTCATGCGACGGATCACCCCTTGCCTTTGGTTCGACGGCAAAGCCGAGGAAGCCATGAACTTTTACACTTCGATCTTCAAAAACGCGAAGGTCGGTGACGTCATGCGCTGGGGCGACACGGGACCGGGACAGAAGGGCTCGGTCCTGACGGTCACGTTCGAACTCGACGGGCAGGAGTTCATCGGGCTCAATGGCGGCCCGATGTTCCAGTTCTCTCCCGCGGTTTCGTTCTTCGTACGGTGTGAAAACCAGGAAGAGGTGGATTACTACTGGGACAGACTTCTGGAGGGCGGCACGCCAGGACAATGCGGCTGGTTGACTGATAAGTTTGGCGTGTCGTGGCAAGTCGTTCCGACGATTTTAGGCGACATGCTGAAAGATACGGACGCCGAGAAAGCCAATCGCGTGATGGCGGCCATGATGAAGCAGATCAAGCTCGATATCGGATTGCTGAAGGAAGCCCACGAAAGCGGCGGACCCTGAACATTCTCGCGGATTCCCACGTGGGATCAGCAATTATCAGCGATGCAGTTTCGCGAGATCCGTAGACACAGGCTGGCCTCTTCAGCCGCTGGCCGGGCCGCGTTCATCATCAGCCGGTCCGAGAAAATTAATTCGCGGACTCGCGCCTCAATCAGCGACCTCAACGATAGTTCGGGATGCGCACTGCCAGCCACCGCGTCGAAGACGAGGCGTGCATGCGGCTGCAGCGTTGCCGCGCATCTGGTCGCCGCCACGTTATCGGCATGCGCACCCTGGCCGATAATGCAGCAAAATAGCGTGATCCATCGGATTCCCTGTTTCATGGCGTCACCTCAATGAGGTATTATGCGCTTAAAAGTGCCGCGAAGATATCGGGGAAACTACTCACGACAGCGGTATTTCACCCCACATCCGGTCCGCGCGAATTTTCCGGCCGCGGAATTTACTCCGTCCCGGTTCGCATCCAGTCCGGAATCACCGGCGTGACCGTCGCCTCGGCGCTGGTGAGCGGAGCTTCCAGCGCCTCCAGACGCACCACCGCCAGTCCATTCTGGCCACTGGCCGAGCGCATGGTGCCGACTTCCCTTCCGTCGCGCAGGATTGGCGTGCCGGGCGCCGGTACCGCGCCATCGATGCGCACAGGGACCAGGCGGCGCTTAACGAGGCCCCGATATTTCGTGCGCGCCGTCAGTTCCTGGCCCATGTAGCAGCCCTTGGTCCAGGAAACCCCGTTCAGTTCATCGAACCCGGCCTCCAGCAAGACGGTTTTTTCGGTCTCCATATCGCGCGAGCCGTCGGGTAGTCCGAGTGCCAGGCGGTGTTGATCCCAGTCGTCCTCGGTCGCGTTGGCGGGAATCGGCGCATTGCTCAGCACCCGCCATCCCGCCGCCGGCAAACGAGGGTCCGGGGCCATGATCTCCGGCCCGGACGGGTCGCCACCCCACACAGCGTACACATTCAACTCGGCGTCGCCGAGGGTCACCCGCGACCGCAACCGGTAACGCGACAGCCGCTGCAAAAGCATCGGCAACTGCGCACGCTCGCAGTCCAGCAGCAGCCGTTCCCCATCCGACAGGACGAAAAAGTCCGCCAGCCACTTGCCCTGAGGGGTCAGCAGCGCGGCCCATACCGCGCGACCCGGTTCTGCCTCGGCCACGTCATTTGAGACCAGGCCTTGCAAAAAGCCGACCCGATCCTCCCCGGTAATCGCGAGAACCGCTCGTGCGGGCAGTGCGGCGATCTTTGTCATGATGGAAAGGTAAGAAAATCCACCCGATCCGCAAGAGCAGCGCAAGCTGGATCATGCCGATTGTGCCCAATGCGTTGTGTCCGGGGATTGTAGTTGGCACCGGACCGGCCGGGACTGTAGGAAACCCTCTTCGCGGGTTTGGGAGTTATCGTATGTGCGGCATCGCCGGTCTGATCTTGTCCACCGGGGCGCCGCAGCCCGATCCCGTGGTAATCTCCCGACTGATCGACAGCCTGCATCATCGCGGCCCGGACGGTACCGGCCATGCTGTCGTGGGCCGTGTCGCCCTGCTGCATAACCGCCTGGCGATCATCGACCTCGTCACCGGCGACCAGCCATTTTTCGCCGGCTCGGCGACCCTGGTCGCGAATGGCGAAGTGTATAATTACCGCGAACTGCGAGCGGCGATGCCGGGCGTCCACTACGCCACCAACAGCGACTGCGAGCCGCCGCTGCACTATTGGCTGCGCGATGGCGCCGATTACGCGCGGGAATTGCGCGGCATGTACGCCATCGCGATCCATGAGCGGCAGCAGCACAGCGTCACCCTCACCCGCGATCCGTTCGGCATCAAGCCGCTTTATATTGCCCAGGTGAAGGGGGGTTTGGCGTTCGCGTCGGAGGCGCAGGCATTGTTGGAAGCGGGCCTCGTACAGCGCCAGGTGAGGCCGGCGGCGCGGGAGGAGTTGCTGCAACTGCAATTCACCACCGGCGCCGAAACGATTTTCGAGGGCATCCAGCGCGTGCTCCCTGGTGAGACCATCACGTGCGCTGACGGCCACATCCTCGACCGCCGCCGGATCTCCTGGATCCCCGAGGGCGGACCGGAAAACATCGACGAGGATGCGGCGCTGGTCCGCCTCGACCGAGCGCTGGAGGAAAGCGTCGACCTCCATCAGCGGAGCGACGTGCCATACGGCATGTTCCTTTCGGGGGGCATCGACAGCGCCACGCTGATTACGCTGATGGCGCGGCTGAACAAGGACCCGGTGCGGGCTTACACCGCCGGGTTCGATGCGCCTGGCGCCGCCGATGAGCGGGAACATGCCGCCGCCGTGGCGAAGGCCGTGGGCGCTCAGCACGAGTCGATCGAGGTGACCGAGTCGATGGTCTGGCGGCACCTGCCCGAGATCGTCGCCTGTATGGACGACCCCGCCGCCGATTACGCGATCATCCCGACCTGGTTTCTTGCCCGCCGCGCGCATCAGGACGTGAAGGTAGTGCTGACCGGCGAGGGTGGCGACGAGATTTTCGCCGGCTACGACCGTTACCGGAAAGCGATCAGGCCCTGGTGGCGCGGCGGGCGAGCGATGTGGGCGCGCGGCAGCTTCGACAAGGTGCCTGTCCTGCGTGTCCAGCCCTCGATTTGGCGCGACGGCATGGCGGCGGCGGAAGCGCGCGCGCTGGAAAGCGGGATGTCCCGGCTCGCCGCCGCGCAGGCGACCGACATGACGGACTGGCTGCCGCACGATTTGTTGCTCAAAGCCGACCGATGCCTGATGGCGCATGCGGTCGAGGGCAGAACGCCCTTCCTCGACAAGGGTGTGGCCGCGGCGGCGTTCCGGCTGCCGGACTCGATGAAGGTCCGCGACGGTGTCGGCAAGTGGATTCTGCGCAAGTGGCTGGAGAAGAACCTGCCGATGGCGCGGCCGTTCGCCCCGAAACAAGGTTTCACGGTTCCGATCGGCGAATGGATCAAGGGACGCGGTGCGGCGCTCGGTCCGCTGGTGGCCCGCCAGCCCGGGGTCATCGAAATCGCCCACCCGGAGCGCGTGGAGGCGTTGTTCCGCGACATCCGGCGCTGGCGGCACGGGTTCGCATGCTGGAAACTGCTGTTTTACGCGCTGTGGCACCGTCGCCATATTCTGGGATTGCAACCGGCCGGCGACGTGTTCGCGACGTTGGCAGCGCCGTGACAGGACCCGTCACGCGTAGCCCAACGCCGCCGCCAGACGACCCCGGTTTCGGTCATTTCAGAGGAACAAACGCCTCGCGCATTCTCCAGATTATTTCGGTGCCGCGGCAGGCACGCAACTGAAGTGAGCATAATAATTGCTCCTTCCCATGAAGGTAACCTTGTACCCGTCGCCTTCAGGGACCATGACACTTTGGGAACCCAACCCGTTGGTGAACTGGCCTCCACTCAAACTTAAAGGCGTGCTTCTGAACCAGCGTGTCTTATCAGGTGCCGCGAAATTCTGGGACAGATAAACTACCGTGTCATCCGAGAACTTTTGGATCTTACTTCTGGTTGTATTGCCTGGCCCCCAAAGTCCGCCCGGCGGCGCACATTCCTGCACGAGTTGCGCCGCCAACGTCCGTTCCGTCATGGCCGCACTCATGCCGAACAACAACGCGGCCGTGATTGCGATCGAGGTTGCCTTTTCGCGCACGATTAAACCCTTCCTTGGTCGTCCATGTAGCCACGGATGTTGACTGCCCACGTGAATCCACGGTATCCGCGGGTGAAAACAAGGTCAATCAATCCCGCACGGGCAGATCGTCGGGGCGAGCCCGAGGATGACGATACAAGGCCGTCTCGGACGAGAGTCGTCCTTTCCGCTGGTTGCAATCACAACCCGAACAGCCGCTTCGCATTCCCTCCGGCGATCGCGGCCACGTCGGACGGACTCAACGAGTCAACTGACGCGATATGTCCAATCGGATCGTATTCGCCCATGTCGTAGGGATAGTCGGTGCCCAGTAAAATCTTGTCCACGCCGAACAATTTCACCATCGCCTCCAACTGGTGCGTCGTGAAAACGATCGTGTCGAGGTAGATCTTCTTCAGATAATGGCTGGGAGGTTTCGGCAACGCCCCGCGCGAGTCGCCGCGGGCGCCCCAGGCGTGATCGATCCGTCCGGAATAGCCCGGCAGGTATCCTCCGCCATGCGCGGCGATAATTTTCAAATCCGGATACCGCTCCAGCACGCCATCGAAGATCAACCAGTGCAGCGCCATTGTCGTGTCCAATGGGTTGCCGATGACGTTGCTGAAATAGTGTTTACTGAACCGTTGCGGCTGAGGATAGGAGTTCGGATGAATGAACACCACGGCGCCGAGTTCCTCGACCTTGGCCCAGAACGGTTCGAACGTCGGATTCGAGAGTTCCTTGTCGCGAACATGCGCCAACACTTCGACACCCTTCAGGCCGAGCGACTTCACGCAATATTCAAGTTCGTTCGCCGCCGCCTCGCCACCCGCTTGCAACGGCACCGAGCCCATCGCCGCCGGAATGCGATCCGGACTGGAGCGGGCGATCTCGGCGATGCCCTCGTTGACGACGCGAGCCGCTTTAATCCCGATCTCCGGCGGCACCCCATAATAGCATTGCCCCGGCGCCGGCGTGATCACCTGGGCATCGACACCCATGTCATCGAACGTGCGCATGCGCAGTTCGAGGTCGGTCAGCCAGGGGGTCCGGTCCGTGTCCTGCTTACGCGTCAGGATACGGGTTTCCTCGGTATAGAATGCCGCGCGCGGATCGGGGGTCTGATGCGACCGCACGACGTCTGAAGCAGCCGGCACCATCGCGTGGGAGTGGATGTCGACGGTAAGGCTCTTTGGCCGGATTTCTCGCCCAGGGCGACCGTGTTGGCGAGCGCTGGTGAGATCGTAACGATTGAATGGCTCGGACATCGCGGCCCCCTCGAAGTTTCGCCGGAGATCAGCACGCGTGTGGCGCGCTGGCAATCGGGACCATACTCCTGAGCAACGCGACAGGTTTGCTGATCAACCACGGGCGTCCGCTGATCTCGGTATCATTTCTTGGACCCGGCGTCGGCGGGATGGTATGGATCTCGCCTCAGCGCGGCGCCACGGTCCGCGCGGCATTGGCGCGGCAGCGGGGGGAACAGGGTCATGGCGATCTACGCGAAGATCAAGGGACGGAAACAAGGTGTTCTTACCGGCGGCGTGACCGCGGGGTCCTTTCCCGGACAGATTCAGGTCAATACGGTCGAGTTTGGCGTTGGCAGCCCAGCGGACGTCAGCACAGGGCTGGCTACCGGCAAACGGGTCGCCCGGCCTGTCATGATAACCAAGCCGTTGGACCAATCGTCACCTCTGTTGCATCAAAGCTGCACCACCAACGAGTTACTGACGGTCGACATCGCGTATGTCGTGGAGGGAGCGGGCCACAAGCCATACGTGACCCTCAGTTTGACGAACGCCATGATTCGCGACTTCAAACACGAGACGTCCTTCAACGGCTCGTCTGTCGAGACGATCAGTTTCACGTATACAAAGATCGAGTTCACCTGGACCGAAGGCGGCATCGTGTCGACCGACGACTGGATGTCCGCGAGCTGACGACCGGGCCCCAGCCGCTGCCCGTGCGCGTCACGGCAGGTTAACGGCGACAAAAATCGCCTGCCGCCCCCCTTGGCCGCCCCCATTGGCTGCCCCCCATTGGCCGCCCCCGCTGGCTGCCCGCTACCCGCTCCCGATCAGCACGCCGGTCGCGAACACCAGCGCGCCGCCGAACGCCACCTGCAGCGCCGCTGAGACGGGCGGCGTGTCCATGTACTTCCAGCGGATCCAACTGATCACGCCAAGCTCCACGGCGACCACCACGATCGCCACCGCGGTCGCCGTCCAAAACGACTGGATCAGGAACGGCATCGTATGGCCGACCCCACCAATTGTGGTCATCAGCCCGGTGACCAAACCGCGGATCCACGGCGCGCCACGCCCTGTCAGGCTGCCGTTGTCGGACAGCGCCTCAGCGAACCCCATGGAGATGCCGGCGCCGATCGAGGCCGCCATACCAACCAGAAACGTCTCCCACGTCTTGCCGCTGGCGAACGCCGTCGCGAACACCGGGGCCAACGTTGAAACCGAGCCATCCATCAGGCCCGCGAGACCCGGTTGGATGAACCGCAGCACGAACGACGCGTGGGCATGCGCGTCCTCCTGCGCCACCACGTTGCCGGGCAGGTTTTCCGCGCGCAGACCATCGGCGCGGCGCTCATGCTCCACTTCGGCGTCGGCGAGGTCGCCCAACAGTTTGCGGATCGATACATCCGTCGAACGAATCGCCGCCTTACGGTAGAAGTGCTGGGTCTCCTCCTCCATGCTTTCCGCCATCATCCGAACTGCTTTCAGATTGAGTGGCTGGATCTGCCAAACCGGCTTGTGGCGAATGAAACCGCGAATGTCCTGGCGGCGGATCAACGGGATGTGCTCGCCGAATTTGTCCCGGTACAGCTCCAGCAGACGGCGGCGATGGTCGCCTTCCTCGCCCGCCATTTCGGTAAAAACGCGGGCGCTGCCGGGATATTCCTCACGCAATCCCTCGGCGATATCGAGGTAGATGCGACCGTCCTCTTCCTCGTTGGCGATCGCCAACGCCAGGATCTCTCGTTCGGTCAGGTCTGAAAAATCACGCATGGTGGCGAAATGTGACGGAGGCCGCGAACACGTCAAGGGACCAGGCGGGCCAGGAGACCGAGCGTCGGCTCCGCCGGCCTACCGCGGGGGCGTCCGCGGCGGCGGTTGCCCGGCGGCACCCTTTGCCTCCGCGCTTTTCCCGTCCCCCCGCTGGCCATCCCCAACCAGACCGTCGCGAACCCGTGCGTCCCCAGCCTGACCGTCCATCGGGGCGAGACCGAGCGTGGCATAAACACGCTTGCTCGCAGGCCACTGTCGCATAAGCGAATCGCGCTCCGTGTATCCCGCCACGCTCAGGCCCGCCAGGATCGCGAAACTGGCCGCCCAGGCGGCGGTGAGGAGACGATCGCGGCGGCGTATTCGGGGTGACAGGTCACCCGGTATGGAAAGCCTTTCGATCGCGGACAGCGGCGTGTCGCCAAACACTGTCTCCGGCTCCGCGAAGGGTTCACGGATTGGCGGCTCGTGGATTGGCTGCTCAGCCGCGGCGACATCCGGAACCTCGGCCTCGTCCGCGTCGACGGGCGTATCGGCTGCCACCTCCGCCAACGCGGGTTCCTCGACTGGCTCCGCCATCCAGTCATGCGCACACCGTGCGCACCGGACCGCCCTGGGCGGATCGAGCAATGCGTCGGGCACCTCGTATGTCGCCGAACAGGACGGGCATCGAATACGCATGTCTGACGGAGTCCTTGAAGTCTCAAACCGGACGCTCAGCGTTACAAGTGTGGCCGTTTCGCCCGGTATGCAACGGTTTGATTCATTTCAACGTGGTTTCAGATTTACTGGCCACGCAGTTGGAGGTGCGATTGCTTGTCGACTCGGTCTTTCCCAGTTCGCGCCCTTCGGCGCAGTCGGCGGCAAGCGCGGCCGCGCGCGTGTCGGACGCGGCCGCGGGTCGATCAGCCGACGCGGGAGCGGTTTGACCAGAGGCCTCCGTCGGACCAGCCCACATCAGGCTCCCCCCACTCGAAATACAGGGCGGCACCCAGCCCCAGCACCGCCAGGGCGATCCCGGCGGCCCAGAGCGTCAGCCGGATCGCGCGAACGGATCCGGAACCCGGCATCGGCATCGGCGGCGGCGCATAAGTGGGCCAGGCAAGCGAATGGCCTTCGTCGTCGATTTCGAAACGGGTCTCCTCAACCGGCGGCGGCGCCATTTCGACAACTGGCTCGGGTTCGCGCGAAATGGTCCAGTCAGCCTCGGACGGGTCAACGTCAGCCAGCGGCGGTTCGGGTTCCGTGCCGCGGTCCACGATCGCGTGCGTCAACGACGCAATCCGCCACGGTTCCAGGTCAGGCGGCGGGCCGCGCCCAAAGACCTGCGACGCCTGAACGATGGGCCAGTATGGCGGCGGCGGTCCGAGCGCACCGATGCCGCGGATGTTGACCGGAGCCGCCGGAGTGACTGGCGCCATCTCGACCCGCGGTTTTGCCTGCGGAGGAGCCGTCACAATGGGTCGATACTGTGGTGGAGGACCCATGGGGACCGCCGCGCGGTCAACCATCGCGTCGCCTTCCGGCTGCTTTTCGCCGCCGGCATTGAGCGCGGACGGGCCAGGCGTCGTATCGGGTGTCACCTCGAAAGGGGATCGGTGGAGCCCCGGACCCGAGGCAGGATGCACCGGTTGGATCACGTCAGGCGGCGGCTCGCGGGGCGCGGAGTTCGTATAAATTACCGACGGCGGCTGAGGCGCGGGCGATGCCGGTCCCGCTCTGATCTCCGACACGTCTCGCCGCGAAGCATCGCCTGGCCGGATCGCCGCCTTTGGCACGAACAGCAACCCGCATCGTCCGCACCGTGTACCGGCCACGGCGGCCGCGTCTGAGACCTGGCAGGCCGTCTCACAAACAGGGCAATGCAAACGCAACAAGGTCATTGATCGCCGCCGATCGCCCGATGGCGGTCCCGACACGGGACCGCTGTCATCCAATCAGTCGCTTAACACAAATAACCTGACAAGTTGATAACAACCGGACCAGAGCGGCGACCAATCGGGAGAGGTCTTCACAGCGGTCCACGGGACGATAATCAGGCTTCGTGCGCGAGACGCAAACCAGGATCCGGCCAGGTCATGGCGACAAGCTGGCCGGAGCCGGAAAGGGTCAACCACGCGGTTTTCAGATCCGGGCCGCCGAAGCAGATATTGGTGCAGAACATGTCCGGCATCGCGATCTGTCGAATGAGGCCGCCCCTCGGTCCGACCACGCTGACCGAGCCGTTCACCAGGGTCGCGACACAGACGTTCCCCGCGCCGTCGACCGCCAGGCTGTCGAACCGCTGGAATCCACCCAACCCCACCATCAACCGCCCGCCATGCGGGGACGGGAACGATTCCTTGCGCAGTACGCCCGGCGCCAACACATCGAAGGCCCAGAGCCGCGCGGTCTCGGTTTCGGCGACGTAGAGGGTCTTGCCGTCCGGCGACAGACCGATGCCATTCGGCGTCAGGATCGGATGCGCCACCTCGGTGATCTTCGACCCGTCCGCCAGCGCATAATACACCCCGCCCCAATCGCGATCCCGAGCGCGCGCCTTGCCGAGATCGGTGAAATAAAATCCGCCCAAACCGTCGAACACGATGTCGTTCGGGCCAAGCAGCTGGTGCGGCCCACAATGGTCATAGAGTACGGTCACCGCGCCGGTTTTCGGGTCCACCCGCTCGATCCGGCCGCCGGTATAATCAGACGCGGGACCCGCCGGCCGCAGCAGATTCAACTCCGTGCGCCACATGAATCCGCCATTATTGCAAACGTAGAATGCCCCATCCGGCCCGACCGCGAGCCCATTCGGTCCGCCACCAGTATGCGCGATGACCTCGGTCGAGCCGTCGGGTTTGACCCGCGTGACGGTCTGCCGCTCGATCTCCACCAGCACGACGGAGCCGTCCTTCATCGCCACCGGCCCCTCCGGAAACCGCAGCCCGGTTGCGATTGTCCTGATTTCGCTCATCGTCACGTTCCCTCTCGCGTTCCGCCGCGAACCTAGTACCCGGAACGGGCGACGCGCAACCTGCGGCACAATCGGGTGCTGTCCCGGTTTCCGTCAATGTCTCACCTGCCACTGCCATCGCGAGCACGGCAAACCGATAACGCGGGGAAACGCGGCTGTGCCGTGAGGTCGCTCAGCTGCTCCCCACGACAGGGTCAGACCAATGACAAACAATGCGGGCGCTTGTATGGTCTCGCTCGGATTGGGCTGTGTTTGTCGCGGTGGCCGCGCGCGGGCCGGCTCGACCGACAGCGGGACGCACGAATTTGTTCTTCTTTCATTGATCAAGACACGGGAATCGTGGAGTGATTGAAAAATGATCTGGATTCGATCAGCACGCCGATCCGCGGCGATTTCGGTTGGCATCCAGCAACCTGGCGAGACGGGGCCCGGTCGTCGTCACGAACTCGTTCGGCTGGGATGTCTGTTGTTCATTCTCACTTTGGCATGGATCGTCGCGGGCGCCGCGACGGAACGCGCTTCCCTGGCATCGATCGAGCTACCCAACCAGGACGTGTCGTTCGCGACAAAAGACGGATTGCTGACCGCGACGTTTTCTGAAACGACAGATGATGCCGCCCTGAACGCGGCGATACCCGCGCTGGTCGCCAAGGGCGTTCAGGCGGTCAGCCTGCGCGGCGCTCCGATTCGCAACATAAGACTTTTCGCGAATTTAGCCGGCCTCCGGACACTCGACATCTGCGGCACACAGGTGCGGGACGTCTCAGGACTCGCGTCACTGACATCTCTGCGGTCACTCAATTTGCAATTTCTGCCGATCAGCGATCTGAAGCCGCTTGCTCAATTGACCAACTTGCAGATTCTCAACATTGGTGGAACCGACGTCCACGATCTGACGCCACTCGCGGGCCTCACCTCTCTCCGAGAACTCGTCATCGCCGTCACGAAAGTCGCCGATGTGTCGCCTCTCGCGCCGCTGATCCAATTGACCTCGCTGGACCTCGGCAACACATGGGTCAGCAACGTTCGGCCGCTGTCTGGCATGGCGAATTTGCGCGACCTGAAACTCAACGGGACGCTTGTGGCCGACGTTCAACCTTTGAGCGGCATGGTCAGCCTGCGGACCCTCGATATCGCCGCCACGGGTGTCCGCGACATCAGGCCGCTCGCGCGCCTGTCCGAATTACGGGCGCTCAACATAGAAGGCACGCTTGTCGCGGACGTGAAACCGCTGGCCACGCTCACCGCCATGCGATCACTGGCACTTGGCGGCTCACTCGTGAGTGACATTTCGGCGCTCGCGCACCTCTCTGAACTGGCGATCCGAAGATGACGCGCGCGCTCGCGTCGTTGCGTGTTCGTCTGGCACGGAACGCCCAGGCCCGCGTCGTCGTCCCGTTGGGCCGTGCCGCGCTCTTGATCCTGGCGGCGACCCTGGGTGCGCTGATCCTGGGCGCACCGATACAAGCAGCACAGTCGAACCCGGCTTCGGCCGACTCCGTGTTAATCTGGAATGATCAGGTCAACCGCGCGATTCAGGAGACGTCGACCGACGCATTCAAGGCGTCGCGCGATCTGGCGCTCGAAAGCATCGCGGTTTTCGATACGATCCGTTCCATCAACGGCGGCCCGACCTTTCTGGTTCGTCTCCGTGCCCCGCACGACCTCGATCCCGGCATCGCGGCGGCCGCGGCAGCCCATGCGATGCTCAACCATTTGTTCCCGGTGAGACAAGCGGCCCAGGACGCGGCATTCGCTGCCTCCTTGGCGCATGAGCCGGCGGGACCGGCGCGCGATCGGGCGGCGGCCTTCGGAGCAGCAGTAGCCGACGCGGTGTTCGCCGTGCGGGATCGCGACGGATGGGATGCCGCGAGACGCGATGAAGCCGGTACCGCTCCAGGCCGATGGAGGCCTACCCCACCCGAATACCTGCCGCCGCTGGTTCCGCAATGGGCGGCGCTGGAGCCGTTTGCTCTGAACCGGCCCAATCAGTTCCGGCCAGACGGTCCGCCGGGCCTGCAAACGGCGAAGTTCCGGGATGCGGCGGCGTACGTGGCATCGATCGGCGGCGCGCGATCGATCGTGCGAACCGCGACCCAAACGGAGATCGCGCATTATTGGAGCGATGCGATCGGCACCTATGCGCCGGCGGGCCACTGGAATGCGATCACGGCAACTCTGCTCGCGCCCATGGACCTTGGCCTCGACGCCGAGGCTGAACTTTTCGCCGAGCTCAATGTCGCGTTGGCGGACGCGGGCATCGCTGTCGCGGACGCGAAATACACTTACTGGTTCTGGCGACCGATCACGGTAATCAGGGCGGCCGCCGCCCGTGCGCCCGCCGATCCGGACTGGTCGCCGCTGTTGGCGACGCCGAACCATCCCAGCTACATTTCCGGGCATTCCGGTTTTAGCGGCGCGGCCGCCGTCGTCCTGACCGCGCGGTTCGGCACGCGGCCGTTCAGTTTCCTCAGCGCCAGCGTCCCGGGCGTGACCCGCGGTTTCACCAGCTTTCAGCAAGCGGCCGAGGAGGCCGCGTTCAGCCGCGTGTTGGGTGGGATCCATTTTTCGTTCGACAACGCCGACGGACTGGCGACCGGCCGCGCCGTCGGGACCTGGACATTGTCGGCATTCCGCCGGATCGCCGCGGATCGAGGGCCGGTGATCGTGATGGATCGTCCGGCGAGCGACCCGATCAAAAACACGCACGGCCTGACGGGTTTCGCGTTGGACAATCATTCGCCGCTGAACATGGTCACGGTCAGGCAAGATGGTCGCGAGCCATTCAATGTCGCGGTTGACGATCGGGGGCGTTTCACCATACCGCCACGGCGTCTCGAACCCGCCGGCGTAACAAACCTGGTGATCGCGGTGCGCGGCGCGACGGGCCGAACGGCGACGGCTCGGTTGGTGATCGTCAACGCCGAGGACAACGGCGCGGTGACGGTCCCTGTTTCGGTCAAATAATCGGAGCGATCTCTTGCCTCCCGCGGTCGGCGGCACTCGATCATGGCCGGTTGCTCACTGACGCCGCCCGGGTTAGGGCTGAAACATCAAATTTTCTGACCCAGGATGTGCCGCCATGTTGAGACGGGTCGCGCTCGCCGCCGCCGCCACGCCGTTCCGATGATGGAGTCGGCGATTTGACGGCGTTGGGCCGGAACAGCCGTCCCGCGCTGCTCGCCCCTTTCCAGGTGCGTAATTTCCGCTGTCAGTTTCCGGCGGATATGCTGACATCCTGGGGGATCGAGATGGAGGTCCTGATCCTTGGTTGGTACATCCTGACCGAGACGGGATCGGTCCTGTTGCTGACGCTTTATAGCTCGCTGCAATATTCCGGCACGCTGATCGCGCCCTTGTTCGGCATGGCGGGGGACCGGTTCGGACATCGAAACGTCTTGTGCGCGATGCGGCTTTGCTACGCCATGCTGGCCTCGATGCTGATGCTGCTGGCGTTTACCGGCGGAATGCGACCGCTTTACGTGATGTTGATCGCCGGCGTGAACGGAGTGGTGCGTCCGTCGGATCTGGCGATGCGCCAGGCGCTGGTGGCGGACACCATGCCGAATGACCAACTGATGGCGGCGATGGGTGTGGCGCGCACAACCGCGGATTCGGCGCGCATCTTCGGCTCCCTGGCGGGGGCGTCCCTGGTGGCGTCGCTGGGGATCGGCCCGGCGTATGTCGCGGTCACGCTGTGTTACGGCGGCGGATTGTTTATGACCAGTTTGATTTCGAGCGGTAAACCCGGAGCGCCCGCGAGTACGCGAGGCAGCCTCGCGTTCCTGAAAGAAGTGTGGGAAGGCGTGACGTATGTCCGGCACAGACCGCTCGAGATGGCGGGCATCTGGGTCGCGTTCCTGGTCAATTTGCTGGCGTTTCCGGTGACGAGCGGGCTGCTGCCCTATGTCGCGAAGGAGGTCTATCACACGGACCAGACCGGCCTTGGCACCTTGGTCGCAAGCTTCGCCTTGGGCGCCTGTGTGGGTTCGCTGACGATCGGCTCCATCGGGCGTTTGCTGCGGCCCGCCCGGATGATGTTGATTTGCGCGGCGTTGTGGTTCGCGCTGATCCTGATTTTCGTGCAGGTCCCCAGCCCAGGGATAGGCCGAATCACTCTGGTCGTGGCCGGGTTCTCCCAGAGCATGAGCATGGTACCACTGGCGACGATGCTGCTGAAAAGTGCCGGCCCGAAGTTTCGCGGCCGGGTCATGGGCGTGCGTATGCTGGCGATCTACGGCTTGCCCATCGGACTGTTGGTCGCGGGTGTGCTGATCCCCTGGATCGGCTTTCGTGCTACCGCGTCATTTTATTGCTTACTCGGACTCGCGCTGATGGCGCTGATCGGCGTCCGATGGCGCGCGGCGATCTGGCCGCTCGAAGCGATCGGGAACCAGAGATGACCTACCCGTGCTGACGATTTCCGATGTCGGCCGCCGCTTTCCGACCGGAACCGAAGCATTGCGCGACGTCTCGCTGCGTCTGCACGACGGCGATTTCCTGGCGCTGCTGGGACCGTCCGGTTGCGGCAAATCAACTCTGTTGCGCCTGATCGCCGGACTGGATCGGCCTGATACCGGAACGTTACGCTGGGATGCCAGTGCGCCGCCCGGTCCTGGCGAAATCGGCTACGTCTTTCAGGACGCCACCCTGCTGCCCTGGGCTTCCGCCGCCGACAATGTTTGGTTGCCCCTGCGGTTGCGCGGGATCGCTCGCGACGCGGCCCAGAGGGATGTGACGACGGTATTGGACCGCGTCGGCCTGATTGGATTTGAGGCGGCGCGGCCCGCGCAACTCTCGGGTGGGATGCGGATGCGGGTATCGATCGCGCGCGCCCTGGTGACCAAACCGCGTTTGCTGCTGATGGACGAACCATTCGCGGCGCTGGACGAGTTCACCCGCCACCGTTTGCAGGAGGACTTGCTCAATCTCTGGCGTGACATCGGTTGCACCATCGTGTTCGTGACGCACTCCATCTATGAGGCAGCGTTTCTCGCCCGCCGGATCGTTTTGATGACGCCACGACCGGGGCGGATCGGACGGGAAATGGACTCGCCGCTGCCGCGGAGCGCCAATACCCGGCTCGATCCCGCCTATGCCGCATTGGTGACCGCGGTGTCGCGGGAGATGACCGCGTTGCTGGAGGCGCCATGAAGCAGCCCCTCAGCCCGCGCCAACTCGCGATCCACGCGTTTTTGCATCGGCCCGTGGCGGTGGCGGGCCTCGCGATCATCGTCCTGTTCGTCGCGGCGGCGGTACTGGCATCGGTCATCGCGCCCTACGATCCGATCGCCACGTCGTGGTCGGCGATCCGCAAGGCGCCGTCGACGGCACACTGGATGGGCACGGACGAGAATGGCCGGGACGTGCTGTCACGCGTTGTCTATGGCGCGCGGGCGAGTCTGATGGCCGGAGTCGTTTCGGTTCTGATCGCCGCCGGCATCGGCGTTCCCGCGGGACTGCTGGCCGGCCTCTCCGGACGCTGGATTGACGCCGTGTTGTCGCGCATCGTGGACGCGATGCTGGCCTGTCCGTTCCTGATCCTGGCCATCGCGCTGGCGGCTTTTCTGGGGCCGGACCTGACCAACGCGATGATCGCGATCGGCGTTTCCACCGCGCCGCGGTTCATGCGCGTGGCACGCGCGGCGACAATCGACGCCGCCAGCAATGATTACGTGGAGGCCGCCCGCGCGTTGGGCAATCCGCCGTGGCGCGTGGCAATGCGCCACGTACTGCCCAACATCGTGCCGCCGGTTCTGGTGCAGGGAACGCTCGCGATCGCGGCGGCGATCATCGCGGAGGCATCGTTGTCCTTTCTCGGTCTGGGCCAACAACCGCCGGAGCCGTCCTGGGGATCCATGTTGAACTCCGCGCAACGGTTCCTGTCGCAGGCACCGTGGCTCGCGGTGTTTCCGGGCCTGGCGATTTTTCTGTGCGTGCTGTCGTTCAACCTCGTGGGCGATGGTTTGCGTGACGCATTGGACCCAAGAGGCCGGCGATGATGCGCCTCGAGTCCATCATTCGGTCCGACCCCGATTTGATGGGCTTGCTGGAATATCTCCGCGAGATGGCACTGCCACAATGGCGGCTCGTCTCCGGCTGCCTGTACCAAACCGTTTGGAATGTGCTGACGAACCGGCCGCGCGGCACCGGGATTCAGGACTTCGACGTGATTTACTTCGATGCCGGAGACCTTTCGTGGGAAGCGGAAGACACGGTGATCAAACGCGCGACTCGTCCATTGCAGATACGCAACCAGGCCCGCGTGCATCTTTGGTATGAGCAGCATTTTGGCGTCCCTTATGCGCCGTTGGGCAGCGTGGATGAGGCATTGACCCGCTATCCCGTGACCGTTCAGGCGGTCGGTGCACGGTTGGAGGACGATGGCCGCCTGGACATCGTCGCGCCGTTTGGCCTCGACGACCTGTTCGCCATGGTGATGCGGCCCAATCCGGCGTTCGACCATCGTCCTCACGTTCGACGCGAAGGTGGCGCGCGCCTGTCGGATCTGGCCGGAGATCAACGTCATCAACCGAAAAGTCGAATGATCGCCCGGATCCTTTTTGTGGCGCTGCTTTGGCCGGGCCTCGTGTTCGCCGCCTGTTCGGTACGACAGCGCACCGTTGTGGCTTTGGATATCGTCGGCTCTGTCGTTCTGGTGCCGGTTGAAGTGAACGGTATCCCCGGCACGTTCATTCTCGATACCGGCGCGGCGCAGACCGTGGTCACACCCGATGCGGTAAGTCATTTCAGTCTCGCACTCGACGAGTGGACCGCGACCACGATGCACGGCGTCGGCGGGCTCGAGCGGCGGCGAAACGCGGATCCGCACTCGGTTGAGCTTGGCGGCGTCGCGTTGCATCGGCGAAGCCTCGCTCGGGACGCGACGTTGCGCGTGGCGACACTGGCGCGAAGTATGGTACGCGGCCAGCGGATTGACGGACTTCTGGGTCGCGATTTTTTGTCGCTGTTCGATCTCGATCTGGATTTGCCCGGACGGACCCTGGCGTTGTTCGACGTGCAAGACTGCTCCGGGCGGTTCCTGCCGTGGACCGACGCGTATCTGTCGGTTCCGGTCGAGAATCCGGCCGAGAGCGCGCTGGTGGTGCCGGTCGTGCTGGACGGTGTTCCGTTGCGAGCTTTGCTGGACTCGGGTGCCAGCCGGACCTTGGTGGCGGCACCTGGCATGGCGCGGCTCAGTCTGGGCCTGGAGCGGCTGCGGGGTGACCCGAGCCAGGTCGTCAGCGGGCTGGGGCCGCATACCGTCACAATGTGGCAACACCGATTTGGTGCACTTCGGATCGGTGACGAGACGTTCGCTCAGCCGATGTTTCTCGTGGCGCCGATTGAAATTCAACCGATCAGCGACATGCTGTTGGGCGCCGATTGGCTAATGCGCCACCGAGTCTGGATTTCTTACGCGACCAACCAACTTTTCGCCACGAAGTAGGAGCCCACGATGGGACTTGTCAGTTGGATCGTCCTCGGCCTGATCGCCGGATACCTCGCCCACCGCCTGATGGGCAATCGCGGCCAGGGCTTTCTGATGAATACCGTACTGGGCGTACTGGGCGCGGTGGTCGGCGGCGAGATCATGACCCAGCTTGGCCGGCATGAAGTCACCGGCCTGAACATCTACAGCATGGCGGTCGCCGTGGGAGGCGCGATCATCGTGTTGGCCATCGTGCAGGCGGTGCGTCGATAAAACACGCAGGCGGTGCGTCGATAACTCGCGGCGCTACTTCGACCGTGCGCTGCTGATTGCCTCCCACACGCGGCCAGGTGTCGCCGGCATGTCGAAGTGCCGAATGCCGAGCGGCGCCAGGGCATCGTTGACGGCATTCATCACAGCTGCCATGGCACCGACCGTACCCGCCTCGCCGACGCCCTTCGCGCCGATCGGGTTCACCTTGGTCGGCACCTCCCGCGTGGCCAAACGGAAATCCGGCAGATCATCGGCGCGCGGCATCTGGTAATCCATGAACGATGCCGTCAGCATCTGGCCAGAGTCGGGATCATGCACGATCACCTCGCCCATCGCCTGACCGATGCCCTGCACGACGCCGCCATGGATCTGGCCGGCGACGATCATGGGGTTGAGCACTTTGCCGAGTTCTTCAACGGCGGAATAGCGAACGATCTCGGTGACGCCGGTCTCGGGATCGATTTCGACCTCGCAAATATGCGTGCCATTCGGGAATGTCACCGCAGTGGCCGCGAATTCGCCGCTCTCGGTCAGTCCGCCTTCTTCGCCGGGCGGAATGAAGTTCGGATCGAACGAAGCGCGGCCGACACTTTCGACATCGACGGAACGGTCGGTGCCGGCGATGTGGAACCGCCCTCCCCGCAATTCGATATCGGTTACGGAGGCTTCCAGCAATTCGGCGGCCAGCTTCTTCGCCCGCTCAAGCACTTTGTCGACCGCCAGCATGACCGCGGAGCCACCGATGCACAGCGCGCCAGAGCCTCCGTTGCCCTTGCCCCACGGCAACTGATCAGTGTCGCCTTGTTCATAAAGGACGTTCTCCATCGGCACGCCAAACCGCTCCGAGACGATCTGGCAGAACGCCGTTTCCAACCCTTGGCCAACCGACATGGAGCCGGAACGCAAAATCAATTTTCCATCCTCGGCGAACCGCAATGTCGAAAGATCCTTCGCTGGGCGCAGGAACGGTCCGCCGGCGACTTCGATACAGTTGGTCAGGCCGATGCCGCGCAGCTTGCCTCGCGTTTCCGACTGCTTGCGTCTTGTCTCGAAAGTCTCCAGTTCCGCCAGTTCGGCGGCCTTGATCATGTTGCCCTCGAACTCGCCGCAGTCGTACAAAAAAGTCAGCGCGGTCTTATAGGGCATCGCCTCGGGCGGAATGAGGTTGATCCGGCGCAGTTCGTACGGCGAAATGCCACGCTCACGCGCCGCGACATCGATCAGGCGTTCGATGGCATAGGTCGCCTCGGGCCGGCCGGCACCGCGGTAGGCGGCGGTCGGCACGGTGTGGGTCAAAATGCCGCACACCTCGGCGGAGATGGCGGGAATGATGTAAGTGCCGGCGATACCGCCGACATTGCCGACCGGCCAGCCGGAACGGCCGGAGCAATACGCGCCCAGATTGGCATTCCAACGCAATTTCAGCGCGGTGAACTTGTTGTTCGCGTCCAGCCCCAGTTCGGCGACGATGCGCATTTCACGCGCCTGTTCGTCGGTGAGAAAGCCCTCGGTGCGCTCGCTGATCCAGCGCACCGGGCGGTTCAACCTACGAGCCGCCCATGCGACCAGGACGACCTCCTGATGCACGCCGGACTTCATGCCGAAGGAGCCGCCGACATCGCCGGGCAACACCCGTATATCGGTGGGCGGGATATTGAAGTTGCCGTTCGCCATGCCGTTACGCAGATTGAACGGCGACTGGTTGGACGCGTGCACCACCATGCGTCCGTCGGGACCGATTTCCGCCCATGCACCGCGGGGCTCCATGGTGTTGGCGGTAACGCGGGAGACGGAGGATTCGAGTTTCGTGACGTGCGCGGCGGTTTTGAGGTTGGCCTCGGTCGCCTCGACATCGCCGCGTTTCCAAAGGTAGCCGATATTATCGGGATATTCGTCCCAGACCGGTGGTGCGCCGGGCGCCATGGCCGCCACGGGATCGGTGACCAAAGGGAGTTCGCTGTAATCGACGGTCACCGCCTCGGCGGCTTCCAGGCCGGCGGCACGGCTGTCAGCCAGGACCAGGGCGATGGGTTCGCCCACGAAACGGACCCGGCCGCTCGCCAGCAATGGGCGGTCGGTCTTCGCGGACGGTCCGCCGTCGGGGCGAGGGAAGCCAATGCCGCCGGGAATTGGTTTGACATCGGTCAAATCGTCAGCGGTGTAGACCGCGACCACACCGGGCATACCGCGCGCGGCGGCAACGTCGATGTTGGTCACTTGCGCGTGCGCGTGCGGCGAGCGGACCAGAATCGCGTGCAACATACCCGGCCGCTGTGCGTCGGATGCGTAGTTGCCGCCACCGGTCAGCAAACGCTGGTCTTCGCGGCGACGGACCGATCGTGATTCCAAGGTGCTCATGTAGCCTCCTCCGTCACGTCTGCATGCCCCAGCGGCGCACCGTGCGATTTTCTATTGTACGGAAGATCACGTTCTCCACCAACAGCCCGATCATGATGATCGTGAGCAGGCCGGCGAAGACTTCCGGAATATCGAGTTGGTTCTTGCTTTCGAAGATGTACCAACCCAGGCCGCCCTTGCCGGACGCGACTCCGAAAACCAGTTCGGCGGCGATCAGGGTGCGCCAGGCGAAAGCCCAACCAATCTTTAATCCGGAGAGAATGGAGGGAAACGCGGCGGGGATCAGGATCTTGAAGACCAGACCCAGTCCGGAGAGACCGTAATTGCGGCCAACCATGCGGAGGGTGTTGGAGACGCCGCGGAAGCCGGCGTGGGTATTCAAAGCGACTGCCCAAAGCACCGAGTGAACCAGAACGAACACCAAACTGCCAAGGCCCAGACCGAACCAGATCAATGCCAGCGGCAACAGCGCGATCGCCGGCAGTGGATTGAGCATCGCGGTCATCGACTCAAGAAAATCGGTGCCGATCCGCGTGGTGATCGCAAGCACGGTCAGAATTCCCGCCAGAACCACGCCGGTCGTGAAACCGATCGCCAGCACCTGCAACGAGGCCAGGATCCGTTCCGGCAGCACACCGCTTTCCATCCCCTCCCGCCACGCCCGGAACGTGTCCGTCAATGTCGGTACCAGCAGCGGATTGTCGAGGTGTCGGGCGTAGCCTTCCCAAAGCAGCGCAAGCAGGATCAACAGCCCGGTCTTGCGCACCCAGCCGAGATTGTAGAGCCGTTCGAATGTCGAGAATTCCTTTTCGACAATGCCAAACTCATCGGCGCCGCTGATCTCGCGGACGACCTCCGGCCTGATCGCCATGTCAGACATGCGCTTCTTCCTCCACACGGTCGGCGAACAACATATCGTGGATGCGTTGTTCGAGCATCGCGACCTCTCCTGGATGCGCGGACGGGTCGAGACTGTTCAGTTCGGCTTTCACCTGGCCGGGATGCGGGGTCATCAGCAGGATCCGATTACCGATCTTGACCGCCTCCGGAATTGAGTGCGTCACGAACAATACGGTGAATCGTGTTTCCTCCCATAGGCCGAGCAACTCATCCTGCATGCGGCGCCGGGTCAACGCGTCCAGCGCGGCGAAGGGCTCATCCATCAGCAGGATGTCCGGTTCCATCGCCATGCCGCGAGCGATCGCAACGCGTTGCTTCATGCCGCCGGACAATGTGTGAGGGTAGGCGTCGGCGAACCGTGTCAGATGCACTTTCTCAATATAACGCATGGCCTGTTCATCGGCGGCACGGCCCTTCTGTTTGCCGGACGTTTCAAGCGCGAACACCACATTTTGACGGACTGTTTTCCAGGGCAATAGCTGATCGAACTCCTGAAACACCATCATCCGGTCGGGGCCCGGCCGGGTGATCCGCTTGCCCTTGAGGGTGATCTCGCCTTCGGTGGGCGCCATGTAGCCGCCAACGGCTTTCAGCAAGGTGGACTTTCCGCATCCGGAAGGACCGAGCAGGATGAAACGGTCCGATTGACGGATACTGAAATCCACGCGGTAGGTCGCCGTGATCAGGTGATCTCGGGTCTTGTAGCGAAGAGTGACGCCGCGCACATCAAGCAGCGGCGGCGGTTCGGTCTTGCCAGGCATGGTATCCCGCGAGTATGGCCAAAGCTCAGTCATACCGCCAGAACCCCGGTGCGGCCAAGGAGGGAACCAATCATGTCCGATCAGCTGCGCGCCATCCTGCGCAACCACATGAAGGAAAAGCTCGCCCGCGATGAGGTCGTGGCATCGATGACGGTACGCTTCGCCCGCTCCATCGAAATCGCGCAAATCGCCAAGACCGCTGGATTTGACACGCTCTATGTCGATATGGAGCACAATACGCTGTCCGTCGATGCGACGTGCCAGATCTGCATCGCGGCGCAACAGATCGGCATCACGCCGCTGGTGCGGGTGCCGGCGAACACGCCCGATTATATTTGCCGGGTGCTGGATGGCGGCGCGATGGGCGTGATCACGCCGCACGTCCGCTCGACCGCCGAGGCGCGGGAGATGGTGCAATTGGTGAAGTTTCCGCCTCTGGGCGGCCGGTCCGCCGGCGGGGCGCTGTCGCAGTATCAATATCGCAGCTTCCCGATCACCGAGACGAACGCGGCGATGAACGACGCGACCTCTCTGGTGTTGATGCTGGAAACGGTGGCGGCGCTGGAAAATGTCGAGGAGATCATCGCCATCGATGGTGTCGACATGATGATGATCGGCAGCAACGATCTGTGTGGTGAGATGGGCATTTCCGGTCAATACGACCATCCGAAACTGGAAGCCGCGTTTCAACGGGCGATCGCCGCGGCACGCAAAGTCGGCAAGCACATCGGTGTCGGCGGCCTCGCGGCTCGCAACGATCTGGTGACGAAGTTCGTGCAAATGGGTGCGCGTTACGTCTCGACCGGGACAGACATGTCGTTCCTGATGTCAGCCTGCGTGCAAAAGGCGAAGTTCGTGCGAGACATCAAGGTTTAGAACGTCCCCAGTCCCATGATCCCGTCGGCGACATCGAAGTCGCCGACGATCTTCTTGCCGATCAGGTCGCGCAACGTCTCCGACGCACCGCCGCCGATCGAGCCATAGCGTGCGCCGCGATAAAATCGCGATACGGGGAACTCGTCGGTGAATCCGAAGCCGCCGTGCACCTGGACGGCCTCGCTCGTAACCCGCAACGACATTTCGTTGCAGAAGATTTTCGCCGCCGCCGCCATGAACGGGTCCGGGAACGGGTTGGCGGTCAGGCAGGCGCGATACAGCAGACCACGCGCGGCCTCGATATCCTTGAACATGTCGGCGAGCTTCCAGCGGATGCCCTGGAAGTCGGAAATCGGCTTGCCGAAAATGGTGCGTTCGCGGACATAGTTCACCGCTTCGTCAAACGCGCCCTCGGCGAGGCCAAGGGAAATGGAAGGGTTCAGGCAGCGTTGCGTATTGAACGCACTCAACAGCCGGCGAAACCCGTCTTCCTTGATCACGAGATTTTCCAGCGGCAACTCGCAATCGTTGAACTGGATTTCGTGCAGGTTCTCGCCGCCCATGGTGTGATAGGTGCCGGTCACCTCGAAGCCTTTGGTGTCGGGCTCCAGCAACACACAGCCGATGCCTTCGCGGCCCGGCTTGCCGTCGATCCGGCTGAACACCACGAACATGCCGGCCTCTTTGGCACGGCTGATCAGAGTTTTCGTGCCCTTCAGGATGATCCGATCATCGAGTACGCGCGTGTTGGTGCGGTAGTTGGCGACATCGGTACCGGCATGCGGCTCGGTCATGCACACCGCGAGAATGCAATCGCCGCTGACCACGCGTGGCAAAATCCGTTCCCGAATTGACGGAGGCGCGTAACGGGCGATCACCCGTGTTTGCACGCCCGCCTCGCCCAATACCGCCATCGCCGTCACGTAGTCGACCTTGGCGATTTCTTCCAGAATTAGCGCGGTGTCGAGGATCGGCAGGCCGAGACCGCCGTATTCCTCGGGCACCGACATGCCGAGCACGCCCAAATTGGCCAGTTTCCGCATGTTCTCCCACGGAAATGTGCCATCCATCCACCGATGCGCATTCGGCTTGAATTCGGTCTGCGCGAGTTCCCGCACCGAGGCAATCATTTCGCGCTGCTGCGTGCCGATCTGAAATTCCATTTTTCCGCGGCCCTTTATCCGATTACGCGGTTGAGGAAGGCATCCATCTTCGCCGCCGCGGCCTTCGACAGATCATTCGGGAACAGCGTGAACCCGTGCGCGCCGCCAGGATAGATCGCCAGCTCGGCCTCGTTGCAGGCCGCGATCCACCGAGCGTGCATGAACAACGTATCGTCGAGCAGCGCATCCTTCGTTCCGACACTGAACAGCGCGGGACAAAGACCTTTCAGATCGCCGTGGAGCGGCGAGATATCCGGCACAAGCCGGTCCGTGATCGTCGGAAGAAACGCATTGGCGAACTGCTGGATATCGATCGTCCGCAAGATCAGCCGCGTATTACCAAACTGTCGTTGACTTGGGGTCAGGCTCATATCAAAGACGCCGTAAACCAGATTGGCGCCGCGGAATCCGGTATAGCCGTAACGATCGCGCATCCGCAGCACGGTGACCGCCGACAAGTGGCCGCCCGCCGATTCGCCACCGATCGTCAGCGCGTCAGAGCCAAACTCTCTCTTGCCGTTTTGCACCAGCCACGCGGCAGCGGCCTCGCAATCGTCCGGGCCCGCCGGATAAGGATGTTCCGGCGCCAGCCGATATTCCACGCTGACCACGGCCTGACCAGTGTTGTCGGCGATGCGTTCCAGCATTGGGTCCTGCATATCGGCACCGCCAAGCACCCAGCCGCCGCCATGGATATGCAAATAGATCCCACGAGGATTGACCGGGGCGATCACCCGCAAGGGAATTTCATTGCCGTCCTTGCCGTTGATCGTGATGGTCCTTGCGCGAGACGACATCACCGGGGCGGGGAACGGACCTTCACCGCGCCGACGTGCCGCGCGAAATGCCTCGGCGCCCAGTACCCACCACTCGGGGAGACCGGTCAGCAATTTGATCATCTGCTCATTGAGTTGCGCGGTGGCGGGATCAATCGCCTCAGCGCGAAACAGGGCGGGATCGAACGGGTGCGTGTCGGTCATGGCAGTCCTCCTGCGCGCACCTTTTCCAACGCTTTCCAGTCGAAGGCAACGCCATGGCCTGGCGTATCCGGCGCGAGAGCCACCCCGTCCCGAATGACGATCGGGCGCTCGATATAGCGATCGAGGCCGAAGCCGTGGACTTCGAGGTAAGAACGGTTGGGAAGCGCGGCGAGCAAATGCACCGTCAGATCGTGCGCGCCATGCGAAGTAACGGGCAGATTGTAAGCCTCGGCCAAATGCGCGACTTTCATGAACACCGTGATGCCGCCGCAATTGGTGACATCCGGCTCCGGGAACGTTACCCCACCGGCGGCGATCATCTGGGTAAACTCGTGCAATGTGTGCAGGTTCTCTCCGGTCGCGATCGGCACGCCGCCTTCACGCACGATGCGGGTATGGCCGGCGACATCGTCGGGGATGGTCGGTTCCTCCAGCCAGGTCAGATTGCTGTCTCGGAACGCGCGCGCGGCACGGATCGACTCGTCCACGGTCCAGCGCATGTTGGCATCCGCCATCAACGGAAAGTCGGCGCCGAGATGGGCGCGCATCGCTTTCACCCGTTCGGCGTCTTCCGAAAGGCGGCCGCGGCCGACCTTCATCTTGATCGCGCGGAACCCTTTGCCCAGGTTGTCGTCGGTCTGCTTCAGCAACGCGTCGAGCGTGAATTCGAGATCGATGCCGCCGGCGTAACAAGGTACCGCCGGATCGAAACCACCCAAAAGACGCCACAGCGGAACGCCAAGCCGTCGGGCGAGCAGATCGTGCAGCGCGATGTCGGCGGCGGAGACGGCGAGACTGACCGAGCCGCCGCGTCCGCCGTAATGCAGTCGCCACCACATCTTATTCCAGAGCGCTTCGATCAGGTCAGCATCGGCGCCGATCAGGACGGGACGCAGGCCGTGATCGATCAGGGCATGGACCGCGGCCCCGCCCGCCCCGGTGGTATAGGTGTAGCCGACACCCTCCACGCCGGCCTCGTCTCGCAGGCGGACCGTCACCAGTTCAAAATGCGTCATCGTGCCGTGGGTCGAATCCGACAGCGGCACGGGCAGTTCGATCCGGAACAACGCGGTATCAAGCGAGGCGATTTTCATGGCTGGTCTCCGATCCCGGCAGAAAGATTGCTCCGGTTCCCGGGACGTGGGAAGCTACCGGCCAGTAGCAATCGGAGACGACGGATGAAGTTTGGTATCTTCTACGAATTGCAATGCCCTCGGCCGTGGGAACAATTCACCGAGCGGGACCTGTACCAGAATGCCCTGACGCAGGTCGAACTGGCGGATAAACTGGGGTATCATTACGCCTGGGAAGTTGAACATCACTTCCTGGAAGAATACTCGCACTCGCCGCAGCCCGAGGTGTTTCTCGCCGCCGCCAGCCAGCGCACCAAGAACATTCGGTTGGGGCACGGCATCATCCAGTTGACGACGAATCACCCGGCCCGCGTGGCGGAGAAGGTCGCGTGCCTGGACCTCGTCAGCAACGGCCGCGTCGAATTCGGCATGGGCGAAGGCGCCAGCATCACCGAGCTTGGACCGTTCGATCGGCCGATGGAGGAAAAGCAGGCGATCTGGGAAGACGGCGTGCGCTGCGTGCTGCCGATGTTCAAGGATGGCGGCTGGGAATATGACGGGCCATACTTCAAGTTCCCGCTGCGTAACGTGCTGCCGAAACCGATCCAGAAACCGCATCCGCCGTTGTGGGTCGCGTGCTCACAACTGGAAACGATCGAGCTGGCGGGACGCTGCGGGATCGGCGCGCTCGGGTTCCAGTTCCTGAGCGCGGAAATGGCGCACGCCTGGGTGCACGCCTACTACAACAGCTTCACGCGGCGGCAGCAGAAGCTGGCGGACTATCAGAGCAACTGTAACATCGCGATGGTCAGCTACTTCATGTGCGCCGAAACCGACGAGGAAGCGCGCCGGCGCGCCGATGGGGTGACGTTCTTCCAGTTCTCGCTGGCCTGGTACAGCGGCTCACGCAACCGCGAGCGGCCGCCGCCAGGATCCGTGAACCTCTGGGACGAATATGAGAAATGGAAACGTGCCAACCCGGAACTGGCGTATAAGGCGCTCACCGGCGGGTTGATTGGGTCACCGGAGACAATCCGGCGGAAGCTGCGGCGGTTCGAGTCGTCCCACGTCGATCAGATTATTCTGCTCAACCAGGCGGGGAAGAACACCCACGCGCATATTTGCGAAAGCCTGGAACTGTTCGCCAAGGAAGTCATGCCCGAGTTCGTCGGGCATGAGCCGGAACATCAGGCCTGGAAGCAAAGCGTGCTGGACGGCACGACGGTGCTCGATGAACTCGATACGACGCCGTATAAGGAACGCGCCGGCGTCGGCAAGGGCGTGGCGATCTCCAAACTGGCGCAGGTCGGTGCCGAAGCGGCCGATTAGTTCAACGTGATATCCAGCCAACCGCGCGGGTCAAACCGCGCGGTTTCTTCATTCCGTATCAGCACCGTCGTGGTATCCGACTCGATAATCACTGGGCCGGTCAATGTCTGGTCAGGCGCGAGCGCGGAAAAATCGTAGACAGGCACTTCAATCCATCTGGTCAAGAAAACCTGACGCCGCGCCTTCGCGAGCGCCGGCGATGCGGCGGCATCGCGCGTCGCGACCGGCGCGGAGGGTAGCCGGCCAATCACCGACACGCCCGCATTGACCAGCACGACATCCTGATCGCGCAGCGCGTACGTGTAGAGCCGTTCGTGCGCGGCATGGAATGCGTCCTCGATCGCTTCACGCGTGCGGGCGACACCATCGAGCGGCACGTTGATTTCGAACACCTGCTCCCCATACCGCATGTCGGCGGTGTGACGGATCATGATTTCGCCATCGAACCAGGACAGCCGGGCGCGACCCTCCTGTTCCATCTCCGCGAAGGCCGCGTTGAGATCCGCGATGTCGAGGCCGCCGGACTGGCTTTGGCCGCGGGTCAGTTCGACCCGCAGATCGGTGTTCAGCATGCCCCAGGCGGACAGCACCGCGGCGGCGATCGGCACGACGACGCGTTTCACGCCCAGTTCGCCGGCGACGGCTGTGACGTGCAGGCCGGCCGCTCCGCCAAAGGCGAGCAGCGCGTGGCCTCGTGGATCGACGCCGCGACGGACCGTGGCGACGCGCACGCCATCGGCCATGCGCGTGTTGACCAGACGGTGGATGCCGCCGGCCGCCTCGGCCACGGTCAGACCAAGCCGGTCGGCGAGCCGTTGCACCGAAGCGGTGGCCGCGTGACGATCCAACGACCGGCGGCCGCCAAGGAAATTCGCCGGATCAAGATAACCGAGCACGAGATTCGCATCGGTGACCGTTGCCTCCGTACCGCCTTGGCCGTAGCAGGCCGGCCCAGGATTGGCGCCGGCGCTTTCAGGGCCGACCGCCAGAAGGCCGGCGGCGTCGACTTTCCCGATCGATCCGCCACCCGCGCCTAACGTTACGATATCCAGGCTCGGCAGTGCGATCCGGGCGTTCGCGACCGTTTTGCCGTCGGACAATGTTGGCTGCCCATCACGAACCAGCGCGATATCGGTGGAGGTGCCGCCCATGTCGAACGCGATCATATCCTTGGCGACGCCGTCTCGTGACAACGCCACCGCCGCCGCGACCCCTCCCGCGGGTCCGGATAAAGCCGTTCCGGCGGCGAGACGGGTTGCTTCCGCGACGGTGGCGACACCGCCATGGGACAGGATGACGAGCAGCTCACCGCGGTAACCCGACTCCGACAGACGGTCGCGCAGACGATGCAGATACGTATCGATGACCGGACCGACGGCGGCATTGGCGACGGTCGTGGAAAAACGCTCAAACTCCTTGATCCGCGGCAGCACGTCGGAGGACGTAGTCACATATGCGTCCTGCATCCGTGTCCGAACAGCGGCGGCGGCAAACTGTTCGTGCTCCGGGTTGCGCCACGCGTGCAGGAAGCAGATCGCCACGGCACGCACGTTTTCCTCAGCCAGACGGGCAATGGCGCGATCAAGCGAGGCCTTGTCCAATGCGATCGCCACCGTTCCGTCGGGGCGCATCCGTTCCCGCACCGGCAGCCGCAAACGCCGCGGCACGAGCGGCGTTGGTGGTGCCATCCGCAGATTGTAGCGTTCCGGCTTCAGGCCCTCGCGCATTTCTATGACATCGCGATGGCCCTCGGTGGTCAGCAGTCCGACGGGCGCGGTCTTACCTTCCAACAAAGCGTTGGTCGCGACAGTCGTTCCATGCACAATCCGAGAGGTTTCCGCCAGTAACGCGGCGGTGGCCAAACCCAGTTGCCGCGCGGCCAACACGATCCCCTCAAGGACACCATCCGACTGATCCGCCGGGGTCGTTGCCGCTTTGGCGATGATCGTCTGGCCATCCGGGCTCGCGACGACGATGTCGGTGAACGTGCCACCGACATCGATGCCGATCGTGAAGCTCATGCCGCGACCTTGACCAGTTTCTGCAAGCAGCGAATGTGTTTTGGTTTTGGTTGGTTTGGATACGATCGCGACCAGGATGTCTGCGCGACCTCACCCACATAAATATCGCCGTGCGAGTCCACCGCGAGACCATGCGGTGAAATGAACTGGCCGGGACCGCCACCGCGCGCCGGATCGGCCTGAACGCGAGCAACCAGGTTGCCCTTCAGATCAAGGATGCTGAGCCGGGGCCCAATGTTCGGCAGATCGATATTGACCGGCAGATGCGGCCCGATCTCACCGATGAAGCAAAGTGGGCATTGACCGCCGGTCATGAACAATCCGCTTGGCCTGTGCAGATTGTTCCACTGGGTCTCATACTTGCCATTGCCGTCGAACACCTGAACCCGGTGATTTTCCCGGTCGGCGACATAGACCCAGCCGTCGGCATCGCAACAAATATTGTGCGCGATGTTGAACTCTCCGGGCAACGTGCCCGGCGCACCCCAGGAAAACAGCAACTTCCCGTTTGGCGCGTATTTATGCACGCGGGAGTTTCCGTAACCATCCGAAACGTAAAGGTCGCCGGCCGGCGACAGCGCGGTATGCGTGCAGCGATTGAACGGGATGCCGCTCATATAGGGCGCCGGTTTACCGGGAACACCGATCTCCAACAGCACCTTACCCTCGAGCGTGCAGTGGCGCACCGTGTGGTCGCCGTCATCGGTCAACCAGATCGTGTCATCCGGGGCCATATGGACGCCGTGCGCGCGATGGAAGATGTCCTCGCCCCAGGACTTCAGAAAGTTGCCCTCGCGATCGAGGACGACCATTGGGTGCGCTCCGCGATTGAAGCAATACACCCGATCCCCGCGGTCGACTCCGACGGCGGCGACATCGCCGAATTCCCAACCATCGGGGAGTTTGGCCCAGTTTTCCTGGGGGCTGTAAACGTGGTCGCCGGTGCCGATTTTCATGGTCATGGTTTCCTCCTGTCAGGTCAGGCCTTCCGCGGTGTCGCGCGCACGACACGCGGGGTCGCGCCGCGCCGGATCACCCCAACCGCCACCGCCACCGGACAGCACGTGGATCACGCTGCCAGGCGGTACCGGCACGTTGATTTCTTTGCTTTTCAGTTTCCTTGGAGGTCCATCCGGCGGCAGCAACGTGTAATCGTGTGGCGCCCCGTCGTGGCCGCCAAGAATGCCCCGCGCGCCATGCACGATGCCCTCACCCGCGGTGTTGGCCATCGCCACGCCGTCGGTTTCAACCCGCAACCGCATATCGCCGCCATAGCCGCCGCGAAATTGCCCGTCGCCGGCCGAGCCTGGCCGATATTCATGCGTTTCGAACACCAGCGGAAACCGGCTTTCCGCCACCTCGATCGAGCCGAACTTGATGCCGCCGGCGGAATGCCACTCACCAATAGTGGAATACCCATCGCCGGCCGACGATCCGCCACCACCTGGGCGGGCCTGAAACATGTGCCAGATGAAACGGCGCCCAGTACGTGGATCGGCGCCATTCAACGCGATCCGCAGCCGCCGTCCCCAGCCTCCCATCGCGCGCTCCGGACACGCCTGGGACAGGGCGACGATGATCGCCTCGATGATCTCGTTCGAGCAATGACTGGTGCACATCGTGACCGGTGCACCCTCGCGCGCCCAAACGATGGTTCCTTCTTTAAGCACCACCTTCAACGGTCGCAGCGCACCGTCGTTCTTGGTGATATCAGCGTCGAGCAAAAACGCGAACGCCATCGCCACCGCGGACTGCGTGTTGGCGTGCGAGGAATTGATGAACCCGGTCACCTGCGGGTCCGAGCCGCTGAGATCGACCGTGACGTCGCTGCCTTGCTTGGTGACATGGGCGCGGATGACGATGTTGGTCTTGTCGAAACCATCGTCGTCCAGCACCGCCTCACCGTCGTAAACGCCATCTTTCCAGGTGGAGACAATGGATCGCGCGTGACGTTCGGCCGCGTCGAGCATCGCCTCGACAGCGGCTTCCAGCACCGGGGCACCAAATTCCGCTATCACCGATGTCAATCGTTGGTGGCCAAGGCGCGCGGCACCAATCTGCGCCGCGAGATCGCCGCGGAAGTCTCGGGGATGGCGAACGTTCAGTGCCAGCATTTCCAGCAGATCTTCGCGCAAGACGCCGTTCTCGGTCAGGCGCATCGGAGGAATGCGCAAGCCCTCGTGCCAGATTTCCGTGGCGGCGGGGTTGTAAGCGCCGTGCGTGGCGCCGCCGATATCGGAATGATGCGCGCGCACAACGGACCAGAACAGCAAGTGCCCGTCGGCGAAGACAGGAACGAACGCGGTCAGGTCGGGCAAGTGTGAGCCGCCGCGATACGGGTCGTTCAGCAGATACACATCGTCGGGCGCCGGGTCCGGGAACCGCGCGGTCAGCGCCTTCGCGGCCCACGACATGGCGCCGACATGAACAGGAATGTGATCCGCCTGCGCGACAAGCCGACAGTGACGGTCGATCAACGCGATGGAAAAGTCGCGTGACGAATTCAGGATTTGCGAATAGGCCGTGCGCAGCATCGCCTCACCCATTTCCTCGGCGATGGCGTTCAACCGGTTTTGCAGAACGGCGACGGTGATTGGATCGGTCATGATCAGATGGTGCCGGATTTGGCCCCAAGGGGGAAGGGTCCGGGAACGGCGGCCGCCTCTTCCCAAAACAGGCGCGGTCAGGCGATAAGCGTCCGTGACGAAACGTTATAACGTTCCAAAATGGGGCGGACCGGGGCCGCTACCCGACACCGGGCTGGCCGCGGCGGTTGGCGCGGTGCGGGAAAGTCGCGTCCCCCTGTCCTACCAGCGCAACCGGCACTTTGGGTTCGGCGCGGCATCGATCCTGCTGCACATCGTGGCTGTCGCGGGTTTGGTGATGGTGGTGACGCCGCCTCTGGTGCCGGCGCCCCCCGATCAAACGCCGATTGAGTTGGTGTTTGAGCAGCCAGCGTCGCCTCTGGCGCCTGTAGCGCAGCCCTCGCCACCGGCGCCGTCTGAGCCGGCTCCACCGCCGGAGCCGGCACCAATTTCACCACCGCAACCGAAAGCGGTTCCGCCACCGGAACCCACGCCGCCACCGCTGGAACCTGTTCCATCACCTCCACCGGAACCCCCCCCTCCCGCGCCGCCGGAGCCCGCGTCGATCCTGCCTCCGCCACCAAAACCGAAGCCGCCGCCGGTGAGACGGCCGCCGCTCAGGCCGGTGGAACACGCGCCCGCGGAGATGCCGATGCCGCCGGCCGAGGCGTTACCTCGGTCCACGGTGACCGCTCCGCCGGTTCCGGTCGCGCCGGTCGTGGATCCACGTTGGGCAGCCGCGGTCTCGGGTTGGTTGTCATCGCGGAGGACTTATCCGGAGGAGGCGCGACGGCGTGGCGACGAAGGCAACGTGTCGGTACGTTTCACCGTCGATCGCTCAGGCCGCGTGGTGGAGGCGGCAATTGTCGCGGCCTCGGGCTCCGCGCTATTGGACGATGCGGCACTTTCGTTGTTGCGACAGGCGGTGTTTCCGGCGTTTCCGGCGGACATGACTCAGGCGCGGGTAACGATCACGACAACGATACGATATTCATTACGGTAGAGGTGCTGGAGTTGCACCAGTACGCTTCGCCTCTGACTCGCCGCTCACGCAATCCAGGGTGCGGGTACGGATCGCCGAGACCGGCCCAGGGATGTTGAAGAAGCAACGCCGCCAACCTGAACGGCACAGGCGCTATTCGGCTGCCTCGCCCAAAACCTCGAGCATACCGGTTGGCAGGCCATCGATGCTGACGGTGTTCTTTTCCCGCCAATATTCCCTGATCCCGTCGTCACCTTTGCGCAAAGCCCAGTTCTTTAATGTCTGGCGTTCTGCTTTGTAGTCGTAGAGGGGCACCGAATAACCACAGGACGTTTGCACCGACTCCACATCCAGCACGACGATTTGACACGCACCCGGCGGTTCCTCTCCACCGAACACTGTCACCAGCAGCTTCGCATACTCATCGCTACCATGCGGCAACGACCTGCCGCGCCCGTAAAGCCGGAGGATCATCGGCGGGCCGTCGAACGCGCAGAACATGATCGTCAGGCGCCCGTCGCCACGGAGATGCGCCGCCGCCTCATTACCGCTGCCGGTCTGGTCCAGATAAGCGACCGCGTTTGGACCGATTACCCGGAAACTGTCCGAGCCTTTGGGCGACAGATTGATCCGCGAATCCGCGGTCGCGGAGGCGGTGAAGAAGATGTGCTGCCGCTCGATGAATTCGCGTAACGGCGGCTCGATCTCGGAGAACATTTTCGACATGTCAGTGCCTCACCCAGCAAGTACTTAGTAACCCAGCGCCAACCCGTCCTTGCGCGGCTCAGACCCGCCAACGAGGCAACCCCGATCGCGGTCCATCCAGATCGCCTGACCGCCGCCGTGCGGCCGCTCGACGAGCTCCGGCACGTGGCCCAGAGCCGTCAACCGCGCAACGACATCCGCCGGGATACCACGCTCGACCTGCAACTTGCCCTTCAGCGGCAGCAGCCGCGGCAGATCGATCGCCTCCTGAATGTCCATGCCATATTGCAGGAAGTTGGTCAGGAACCAGGAGTGTCCCATTGGCTGATAATGTCCGCCCATCACGCCGTACGGCATCACCGCCTGGCCATCCTTGCCCACCATCCCCGGAATGATCGTGTGCATCGGACGCTTGCGCGGCGCGATGCAGTTCGGATGCCCCCGCTCCAGCCGGAAGCCAAAGCCGCGGTTCTGCAGCATGACGCCAGAGCGTTCCGATAAAATGCCCGAGCCGAAACCCTCGAACAGCGAGTTGATGAAACTGCACGCGTTGCCGTCTTTGTCGACGACGCACAGATACACGGTGTCCTTGTGCGGCGGCATCAGTGCCTCACCGGCCGCCGGCAGGTTCACCATTGCCGCGTCGTCCTTGATGAGCGCGCGGCAGGCATTCAGATAATCGCGGCTCAACAGTTTCGCGACCGGTACGTCCACCTGCGACATATCGGCGACGAACGCATCGCGGTCGCGGTAGGCCAGGCGCGCGGCCTCGGTATGGCGATGCATGCGGATCGCACCCATTGGGCCGTCGGGGGCATCGCCGAGGCCCTCCAGCATACCGAGTATTTGCAGCACCAGGATGCCCTGCCCGTTGGGCGGGATCTGATACACGTCGTAGCCATTCCATTTCAGCGTGATCGGCTCGACGAAGTCCGCGTTGGCGAGGCCGAGGGCGAAATCCTCCTCGGTATGCAGCCCGCCATGCTTGCGCAGGGTTGCGACGATGTCGGCGGCGATGGGCCCTTCATAGAACGCGCGGGCACCGTGCCGGGCGACGGAACGCAACGTCTCCGCCAGCCCCGGCTGGACGAACAAGTCGCCGGCTTTGGGGGCCGATCCGCCGGGCAGGAAATGGAACGAGCCGTTCTTGCGCAGCTTCTCTTCCAGCCGCTTCCAGTCCCAGGACACCTTTGGGTGCACCGGCCAGCCTTCTTCGGCATAGCGGATCGCCGGTTGCAGCAACTCGTCGAGACCCTTGCGGCCGTGGGCATTCAACAGTGTCTCCCAGGCGTTGATCGCGCCTGGCACGGTCACCGCATGGGCCGAGGTGTTGACGATCGCGTCGATCCCCGCCTTTTCGTACCAGTCGATTGTCGCGGCGGCGGGGGCGCGGCCGGAGCCGTTGAGGCCAATGACCTTGCCCGTCCCGGCGGGCGCATAAAGGCAGAAGCAGTCGCCACCGATGCCGGTCGACTGCGGCTCGATCACGCACAGCACCGCGCAGGCGGCGACCGCGGCGTCGAGCGCGTTACCGCCCTCGCGCAACACGTCCAGCGCGGTCAGCGTCGCCGCCGGCATCGAGGTGGCGGCCATGCCATGAGTGGCATAGACCGGGCTGCGTCCGGGAAACTGGAAATCGCGCATCAACGCTCCTCTGGGTGCTAAAGGTCTCTGCCCCCATTGGGGCTCTGTCCCCCAAAGGGGCCTTTTCATAGTATGACGCCTGGATGGCAGCCTGACAAAAGTTTCGTATGGAAGGTCGCTCCTGGAGGATCAACGCATGGCCGGCACCATCACTTTCGCGGACTTTGAGGCCGTGGACATTCGGGTCGGCACGATCATCGACGCCCAACCGTTCCCGGAGGCGCGCAAACCCGCGATCAAGCTGACGATCGATTTCGGGCCCGAGATCGGGGTGAAGACGTCGTCGGCCCAGTTGACTGTGCATTACCAGCCCGACCGGCTGCTGGGGCGGCAGGTCTGCGCCGTGGTCAATTTCCCACCCCGCCAGATCGGTCCCTTCATCAGCGAAGTCCTCACATTAGGCATGCCAGACGCGGACGGCGCAGTGGTCCTGGTGGCGCCCGACTTCAAGGTGCCCAGCGGCGGCAAACTATTCTGATGGCAACGCATTATCTGACGGTATCGTGGGACGAGTTCCATCGCGACGCACGGGCGCTGGCCGAAATCCTGGCGGGCCGGGGCTCCTGGCACGGCATTGTCGCGATCAGCCGCGGCGGCCTGGTGCCGGCGACGATCATCGCCCGCGCGCTGAACATCCGCGTGGTTGAGACGGTGTCCGTCGTCGCATACGACCAGGCCTCCCTGGGCGAGGAAGAAGTACTGGGCGAGCCCAAGGTGACGAAGTTGCCGGAGTTCGCGGGCGACGGCGAGGGGTTTCTGATCATCGACGATCTGGTCGATACCGGAACGACCGCGCGGGTGGTGCGGGGGCTGCTGCCCAAGGCCCGCTTCGCCTGCGTTTATGCCAAGCCGGCGGGACGTGGGCTCGCCGACGATGTGCTGAAGGAGGTCAGCCAGGACACCTGGATCGTGTTGCCGTGGGAGCAGGTCTGATGGCCGCTCACACCAGACTACATCGGGCGGCGTGATCAACTGGGTTTTGTCCCCGCGGGAAATTCAGGTCGGCCAGATCCTGGTCGGGGTCGCGACGGCGATATTCATTGGCCTTCGCTTCGTACCGCAACGGTACCGCCAACGAATCGGGATCGCATTGACCGTCTGCTACCTGCTCGGGGTCGCCGCGTTCGTGGTTTACCTCGTGGTGCGGTGACCGGGCATCCCCTGCCGCCGCGCGCGCAATCTTGATCGTCAGGCTGGCCGGGGCCATCTTGCCGCCATGGACCTCGATTTCACCGACGACGAACTGCAACGCTATTCCCGCCATATCCTGCTGGCCGAGGTCGGTGGGATCGGCCAGGCGAAGCTGAAGGCGGCACGAGTCCTCGTCATCGGCGCGGGCGGACTTGGTTCGCCATTGCTGCTGTACCTGGCGGCGGCGGGGATCGGGACGATCGGCATTGTCGATGATGACGAGGTCGATCTGTCCAACCTGCAACGGCAGATAGCTCATACGACCGCCCGGGTCGGGATGGCGAAGGCGCTGTCGGCGGCGGATGCGGCATGGGCCATCAATCCCGAGGTGAAGCTGGAGACCCACAGACTGCGGCTGGCGGCGGACAACGCGCTCGATATCATCGGACGCTACGATATCGTTTGCGACGGCACGGATAATTTCGCCACGCGGTTCATGGTCTCGGATGCGTGCGTATTGGCGAAGCGGACGCTCGTTTCCGCGGCTGTGCTGCGGTTCGAGGGGCAACTATCGGTGTTCAAACCGCATCAGGGTGGCCCTTGCTATCGCTGTTTGTACCACGAGGCGCCACCGCCCGGGGTTGTCCCTAGTTGCAGCGAGGCCGGCGTACTGGGCGCGGTGACCGGTGTGATGGGCACCTTGCAGGCCACCGAAACGCTCAAGGAAATTCTGGGCATCGGCGAGAGCCTGTCGGGACGGCTGCTGGTGTGGGACGCCCTGGCCAGCCGGTTCCGGACGGTGAAGCTGCGGCCAGATCCGAAGTGTAAGGCCTGCGGGCCGGAAGCCACTCTGCGCGACCTGTCCGAGCACACCGACACGTCCGGACCCACCTGTGCCGTCTGAGCCTTTGGGCCTGCTGCTGCTGTCCGGCAACCACGACCGGGCTCACTACGCCTTTGTCCTTGCCGCCGGTGCCGCCGCGTTGGGCCGCTCGGTGGTGCTGTTCGCGAGCAATCGGGGCTGTCTGGGGTTGGCGAAGGACTGGTCCGCGCTTGACGACTCCGCGCGCGATGCCCGCGTTAAGGCCGCCGGTGTCGCCGGGCTGGACGAATTGCGGGAGGCGTCGATCGAACTCGGTGTCCGGTTGATCGCGTGCGAGGCCGGGTTGCGATCGGAGGCGATCGATCCGGCATCGTTACTGCCATCGGTCGAGATCGCGGGTGTCGCGACGTTCCTGTCAGCGGTCGGCGGCGGGCAGATCATTACGTTGTAGTTCGCGGGCCGCTGCGAACGAATTGCCGTCAGTGACGATCAGGCGGTAACCTCGGGACAAGGAGGAACATCCATGCCCCAGCAAACCGCCGGTGTTGCCTGGCCCGTCACCGACGGAACCCGGGTGCCGTTCGAAATCTACACCAGCCAGGATGTTTTCGAGCGCGAACAAGAACGCATCTTCCGCGGTCCACTGTGGAACTACGTGGCGTTGGAGGCGGAGATCCCGGCGCCTGGCGACTTCAAGACCTCGTTCGTGGGCGACACGCCGGTGGTGGTGAGCCGCGCCCAGGATGGGGGAGTGCATGTGTTTGTGAATCGGTGCGCCCATCGGGGGGCGACCGTGCAACGGCATGCCTCGGGCAATACCAAGGAACATCGGTGCGTATATCACCAGTGGTGCTATGATGGTCGCGGCGATCTGATCAGCGTGCCTTATCGGCGCGCGACGACGGGGTTTGGCGGCTATGCGCCGGATTTTGATATGAAGGCGCACGGATTGCGGAAACTGCATGTGGCCTCACGCAAGGGCGTGGTGTTCGCGACCTTCGATCCGGGGGCGCCGAGCCTGGAAGACTTCCTTGAAGAACCGTTGCTCGATGCGATCGACCGGCTGTTCTCCCGCGAGGTGAAGGTGCTCGGCCATATGCGACAGCGCATCCATGGCAACTGGAAACTCTACGTCGAGAACACGCGCGATCCGTATCACGCGGCGCTGCTGCACGGGTTCCACGCGACGTTTGGTACCTATCGCAGCAACCAGAAAGGTTTCCGCGGACATGACCGGGCACGGGCGCACAGCGCGGGCGGCAAATATGGCGACGACTTCGCCAGGCCCGCGACGACGGAGACGGTTGGGGACGACAATTATATCGCGGGTTACTCGTTGAGCGATCCGTCGCTGATGGCCGGCCGTCCCGACTTCAATGACAATATCAATCTGGCGATCACCAGTATCTTCCCCAGCGTGGTCGTGCAGCAGATCATGAACACGCTGGCGACGCGGCACATAAGGCCGAAGGCGCCCGATGACTTTGAGTTGTACTGGACCTATTTCGGCTATGCTGACGATGACGAGGAAACCACCGCGGCGCGGCTGAAACAGGTCAACCTGGTGGGTCCGGCCGGCCTGATCTCCATGGAGGATGGTGAAGCGGTGGAACTGATCCAGCGCGCGATCGTGCGCGAGGGCAAGGATTGCGCATTCCTGGAGTTCGGTCCGGTCAACGCCGACCCGGAACAGGACAGCCACGGCGAGGACGCAGTGCGGGCGTTCTGGCGTTATTACCAGGGAATCATGGCGTGATCGCCGCCTCCGACATCTTCAACGCGATCCTGGCGCTGGAATATCGTTACGCGCGCTTGCTCGACGACGACCGGCTGGAGGAGTGGCCGGACCTGTTCGTCGAACGCGGCGTTTACAAGGTCATTCCGCGTGAGAACTGGCATCGGGAACCGAAGCTCGCGATTCTGTTCTGCGACAGCCGGGCGATGATGATCGACCGGATCCGTAGCCTGCGGACGGCGAACATCTACAATCTGCACTACCCGCGGCATATCGTGACGAATGTTGAAGTGCTTGGCGCGCGCGGCGATGAGTATGATGTCGCCGCGGCGTATACCGTTTATCAGACGGATCTGGAGGGGCAGACGAAATTGTTCAGCGTAGGTCAGTATCTCGACGTGATCACCTTCAGCGAAGGCGAACCGCTGTTCCGCGAGAAAGTCGCGATTTGCGACACGTTCAATATTCCGAACCTGCTGGCGATCCCGCTGTAGGTCCGCCGGCGCCGCGCTACACCAGAACGGTCACGCCCATACCCATTACCACGCCGCCATGAGCGGTCATCGACCCCATGTGTGCCGCCGGCATGCCGCCGATCAGCACGGTGAACGTACCCATCGCGATCACGTCCGGCGGGCCGACGCAAACGCACATGTCACCGACGCGGGCGGCGGGCATTCCCATGATCAAAGTCGTGATGGCGCCAGGCGGCAGGACCGGACCGCCAACATGCGGAATGATCCCGGTCACCATCGGGCACACATGCATATCGGCGACGCGGGCTGCTGGGGTACCCATGTCTCAGAAATTAGCAGGCATCGCAGCCGGCCGCAACGAAAGATGCGGCCATCCGCCGGACGGCCCGCGCATTGCCATTATTCGACGGCCGGGCTCTCGGGCGCTGGCGCCGCCTCGGTTCCGCTTACGATGGCGCGGGCCTTTTCGGCGATGCGCGCGGACTTCCCGCGGCGGCCGCGCAGGTAATACAACTTGGCGCGACGGACATCGCCGCGGCGGATCACGGTGATCTCGGCGATCGTCGGCGCGTACAGCGGGAACACACGCTCCACCCCCTCGCCATAGCTGATCTTGCGCACGGTAAAGTTGCTGTTCAGGCCTTTGTTCGAGCGAGCGATACAGACGCCCTCGAACGCCTGGGTGCGGGAGCGGTCGCCCTCCACCACTTTCACCGCCACGCGCACGGTGTCGCCCGGCGAGAATTCCGGCACCGCGCGGGCGGCGGTGAGGCTGGCCATCTGCTCGGCCTCGTATTGCTGGATGATGTTCATGGCAGGCGTCCTTTTGTCATAGATGGGGTCGTCATGATTGGGGCTGATTGGCCCGCGATATGGGCCGCCCACAAATCGGGGCGGCGTGCTTTGGTGATGTGTTCGGATTGTTCGCGGCGCCACACGGCGACGGCGCCGTGATGGCCCGATAGCAAGACGTCCGGCACGCGGCGGCCGCGCCATTCCGCGGGCCGCGTGTAGTGCGGGTATTCCAGCAGGAAATGCGAAAAGCTTTCCTCGGTGGCGCTGTCCGCCGCGCCCATCACACCCGGCAGCAGGCGGATGACAGCGTCCAGCAAGACCATCGCGGCTGGCTCACCACCCGACAGTACGTAGTCGCCGAGGCTGACTTCCTCCATGTCGCGCGCTTCGATCACGCGTTGATCGATGCCTTCATAACGGCCGCACAGCAGGATCACACCGGAGCCACTGGCGAGTCGCACCGCGTCGGCTTGGCAGAACCGCCGGCCGCGCGGCGTCAGACACTGGATTGGCCTGTCGTCGGCCACACTCTCGATCGCCGCGTCGATCACATCGGGCCGTAGCACCATGCCGGCGCCACCGCCGAACGGCGCGTCATCGACGGAATGATGCCGGTCCGTGGCGAAGTCGCGGATCTGGACGGCTTCCAATGACCAAATGCGGTTCTCCAGCGCCTTCCCGGCGAGGGAGTGGCCAAGCGGCCCGGGAAACATCTCCGGAAACAACGTCAGGATGGAGGCACGCCAGGTCATGAGGCGATCTCCGCGTCACGGTTATCCGCGGGTGCGCAACCGTCGTGTGTCGACCCACGCTCGTCATGCCGCGGGCCAAGGTCGTCATCCGCCGGCGCAAACGCATCATGCCCATCTTGGCTCGGCGTAAACTCGTCATCCCCGTGCTCGTCATTGGGACCTGTTCCCACATCGTGCCGCGTTGGCCCCTCCGCACAGGCCCGGGGGTGACGTTGAGGGGAGATCTGGGGAGCAAGAGTGTGAGCCGGGGGGCGACGATCGTGCGTGAGATGACGAGCGTCGGCGGCGGCCGTCTCCATCACGTCGATCTCATCAGGCGGCACGACAGTCATCCGGCCGGCCGCGATATTCACCTCCGGCACGGAGACCGCGGTGAACGGAATCAGCAACGAACCGGCGTTGTCACGGTCAACTTCCAAACTGACCCCGCCGCCGTAGTCGTGAACGGCCGAAATGACACCAATCGGCATGCCGTTCGCGGCGACCGCGGCCAATCCGATCAGATCGGCGAGGTAATATTCATCGTCCTCCGGTGCCGGCAACCGATCTCGTTCGATGAACAGCTTCGTATTGGTCAGCCGCTCCGCCGCGGCCCGGTCGGCGATCTTTACCGGTTCGCCGTTGATGATCTCGGCGATTTCGGCGATGCCCTCGCCAATCCAGCGTAGCGCGAACCGCCGCCCCGATGGATCGGACAGCGGTCCGTACCCGATCAGGTCGGCGGGATCGGCGGTGTGACTGGTCACCCGCACGAGGCCGCGAACGCCATGCGCGCGGCCGATAACGCCCAACAGGATGGGACGGTTGGGCAAGTCAGCCCGCCGCCGCGGCCTCGGCCGCCTTGGCACGTTCCTGCGCCTTTTTCTTAGGCACCGACTGGATCGGCTGTTCTTTCCACACCGGCATCGGTGCCAGTCCCGCATGGCCGAGAAACTTCGCGACCCGCTCGGTGGCCAGCGCACCGTGGCTCAGCCAATGCTGAATCCGTTCCGGCTGCAAACGGATGCGATCCGCGTGCTCCTGTGGCAGCATCGGGTTGTACGAACCGAGTTTCTCGATGAAACGGCCGTCGCGCGGGCTGCGGCTGTCGGCCACGACGATGTGGTAGTACGGACGCTTCTTCGCTCCGGCGCGGGCGAGGCGGATCTTGAGACCCATGTGCGGCTTTCTCCTTAGGTATTCAGAATGGTCGGCGTTGTTGGCCCATGCCTTTCGGCATCAGCGCCGAGAGGCCGTTGCGCATGAGGCCTTTCTGGCCAAGCTTGTTCATGCGCTTCATGACGGTGGTCATTTCGTCGAACTGCTTCAGCAGTTTGTTGACTTCCTGCACCGAAGTGCCGGAGCCGGCGGCGATGCGTTTCTTACGGCTCGCCTTGATGATGTCGGGCACGCGGCGCTCCTTCATCGTCATCGACGCGATGATCGCCGCCTGACGCTTCAGGATCTTGGTGTCGAGGTCGGCGTTTTCCAGTTGCTGCTTGATCTTGCCGACACCCGGCAGCATGCCGAGAATGCCCGACAGGCTGCCCATCTTCTGAATTTGCTTCAGTTGCTGCGCGAAATCCTCGAGATCGAATTTGCCGCGCATCATTTTGGCGGCGAGTTTTTCGGCCTCGGCCTGATCAATTGTTTCGGAAGCTTTTTCCACCAGGCCGACGATGTCGCCCATGCCCAGGATGCGGCCGGCGACGCGCTCCGGGTGGAAGTCTTCGAGGGCGTCCTGTTTTTCGCCGACGCCGACCAACTTGATCGGGGCGCCGGTGATGGCACGCATCGACAGCGCGGCGCCGCCGCGGGCGTCGCCGTCCATGCGGGTCATGACGATGCCGGTGACGCCCACCGCATCGTTGAAGGCTTTGGCGGTATTGACCGCGTCCTGCCCGGTCATCGCGTCGACCACCAGCAAGGTCTCAGCCGGGTTGGTGGCGGCGCGGATTTCTTTCACCTCCGCCATCAGCGCCTCATCGATCGCGAGGCGGCCGGCGGTGTCGAGCAGCACGATGTCGTAGCCCTCGCGCCGTGCGGTATCCATCGCGCGTTGGGCGATCTGCACCGGGGTCTGGCCGGCGATGATGGGCAGGCTGGGGACGCGCGCCTGCTCGGCCAGTTGCTGCAATTGCAATTGGGCGGCGGGCCGCTGCGTGTCGAGGCTGGCGAGCAGGATCTTCTTCTTCAACCGCTCGCGGAAGCGCAGCGCCAGTTTGCCGGCGGTGGTGGTCTTGCCGGAGCCCTGCAGGCCGACCAGCAGGATCGGCACCGGGGCGGCGGCGTTGAGGTTGATGGGGACGGCGCCGACACCGCCCAGTTGCTCGATCATCACGTCGTTGACGATTTTGATGACCTGCTGGCCGGGGGAGACGGATTGCAGGACCTCGACCCCGATGGCGCGGTCGCGGACCTTGGTGATGAAGTCGCGCACCACGGGCAGGGCGACGTCGGCGTCCAGCAGCGCGAGGCGGACTTCCCGCAGCGCTTCGGCGACGTCCATCTCGTTCAGCGTGCCCCGGCTGCGCAGGCGGTCGAAGACGCCGTTGAGCTTGTCGGACAGAGCCTCGAACACGTGAAAACCCTCCTTGGGACCCCTTGGGGGGACCCAAAACGACGATGCGCCGCTGCGCGAACCCTCGCGGAGCGGCGTAGCCCCCGCGTCAGGCGGGGACCGGGTGACTGAAAAGGCCCGGATGGGCGGGGTTATGGGGGTGAGGTGGGGGTGGAGTCAAGGATCGCGCGATTGCCGCGATTCTGGAGTGAGGTCTGAAGTCGCAGCCGCCTGGCATCTCGATGGTCGACGGCCAGTTCAACAACCCCCGCAAGTTCCAGGTTCGAGACATCGCGTGCCCCTTCGAAGTGCCGTCGTATAAGCTGGCGCATCTGGACCATTGCCGGGCCTTCGCTCTCGGCCTCGATCGCCAACCTATATGACGGCACTTCGAAGGGGCGCGGGTAATTTTCCTAATTCGACATATCTTGCGATAGTCACGCTTTCCGTGCTGTGCGCGGCGGCTTTACACGCCAGATATAAACCACCACCAATGCGCAGACGGCTAGTAGGACGAGGAGCGCAACCAAAGCGCCAACGTACCATCTTTTGTTCAGCACCCAAATTCCTTCCGCCAACAGCAAGAACCAGGTCATTGCAAAAGCAATAGGCATAAAAAGCTCTAAGTAATGGCTGGAACCATGCTTCAGCCTTGGATTGGCTAACTGCTCCTTCCGATAGTGGAATGCCTTGACCAGCGGCTCGCGCTTGCCGTCAATTTCAATCTGCAATACGGGATGCTTTTCGATCTGCAATGCACGGTCCATGGTGAAATCCATGTACATCCGGTTGCGGCAGCCGTTACGATACCAGAGATGACAAAGGAACAGATTCAAAGTCACCACGCCGAGGAAAGTCGTGAACAGCAGCAGGTGTGTGCCTCTTTCGGCCTGGATGAGCCAGCCGGCAGTTGCCAGGAGCGTAACGCCCTGAACCGTGACAAAGAATTGAGCCTTCGTCCAAAAGAAAATATCCCAGTGTTGATACTGACGGCTAACGACCTGATATTCGGTCATTAGCACCACCCTAGCATCCTTCTCGTGCATCTCTGCATCCTCCCGGAGCCCATCGTAGAGCAATGGGGGCGACGTGGAAGTCAAAGAGCAGCGGAACCGACGTTGTGTGGCGGGTGCACTACGCACGTAAACCTGCGCGCACAACTGCCGAACATAAAGATCATGGTGGGACCGGCCGAACCGATCGAGCCACAGCCCGGCAAGACGAGCTTGCCGCCCCAAGGGTCGATATAACGTGCCGCGAATGGCCAAGTTTTACCGCCAGGAACGTGCGTCCCGTGGCAGTCGCTGATCGTCGTCGATCACCCGGACCTGGTGTGGCAGGTCCGGCGCCCAGTCCCAGAACACGACGTTGATATCGGCCGCGCTTGCACTTGGGCGCTCGTCCCGAGGGACCGCACCCTTCGCGAAGCTGGGAACGATGACACCTGCCGTTCCGGCCGCGACAAGGCGCTCGGTGATCGCGCAGGACGGCGGTTTGATCCCGCGGGTGGCCTGATCCTTCCACGCGCAAGCGAGATCGGCTGGGGCAATCCCGTGCGCAGCGAGCGTGCCAGGATCGGTCAGGTCGAGGATGTCCTCGCAGGCCACCTCATAAGCACACAGCGTCATCGGCTGCGCCTTGAACGGAAACGCCTGCTGCGCCTC
>CALFNB010000518.1 GCA_937902425.1 uncultured Acetobacteraceae bacterium
TCGATCAGCACATCGGCGTCCGCCAGCATCTTCAGGATGATGGCCTGCCCGTCGGGTTTGCGCAGATCGACCGCCATCGCGCGTTTGTTGCGATTGACGCCGATGAAATAACTGGCGTCGCCGTCGTGGAACGGCGGGCCCCAGTCGCGCACCTCATCGCCCTGCGGCGGCTCGACCTTGATCACGTCGGCGCCATGGTCGGACAGGATCATCGTGCAGTACGGCCCGCCGAGCACGCGGGTCAGGTCGACGACCTTGAGGCCGGCCAACGCTCCGGCGGATTTCGCCAGCCCTTTGCCACCCGCTCTGGACTTGATCGATCCATCCATGGCGTCTGCTCCTTCCAGAAGTCAATTTCGTGTTGCGCTCAGCCGAGGGCTTTGGCCAGAGCCTCGGCGCTGCGCCCGTTGGCGATGGTGGCGGAGCGCCCGTCCCAGTGCACGCCGTTGATCCGCGCGAAGGCGTGTTGGGCGTTGTAGTTGTAACAGGCGATGTGGGCGTGGCCGCGGGCGGCGGCGGCGGCCTTGGCGCGGCCCTCGGCGGGGAAGAACTCATCCTGGTCGGCGATATGCACCAGCAGTGGCTTTTTCACCGCGTCGAGTTCGCCCAGAAGTCCGTCGAGGCCGACACCGTAATACGACACGTTGATGTCGGCGTCCGATTGCTCGGCCATCATGAACGCGAGCAGTCCTCCCAGACAGTAGCCCATCGTGCCGGCTTTGCCATTGGCATTCGGGAGGCTACGGGCGGCGGCGAGCGTGGCTTTCAGGTCTTCGATGCCTTTGGCCTTGTCGAATTTGCCGAACAGTTCGAACGCTTGTTTCCACTCGGCCTCGGATTTGTCGGTGATGTCGATGCCCGGCTGGATCCGCCAGAACAGGTCTGGGCATACGGCGATGAAGCCGATGTCGGCGATCCAGGCGCAGGTGTCGCGCATGGCCTGGTTGACGCCGAAGACCTCCTGGATGACGACGACCGCACCCGCGGGTTTTGTCGCCGGCTCCCGCACAAACGCCTGGAATGAGCCGCTCCCATCGGCGGCCTGGATCGTGATGCTGGCCATGATTTGTCTCCTCCGTTGCTGATGTGACCTCCGGCGAACAATAGCCGACAGTGCGGCCGGAAAAACAGGGACATTGGCGGACCCCGTGCCAGTCGGCCGGAATATGGGTTAAGCTGCCGGAAAACGCCCCGTTGACAGGAAACCCATGCCCGATACCGCCATCTCCCCCACCGTGACCATGCAGCTGATCGAAGCCATCCGCGCGGTGGTCGGCGAACGCGGCCTGCTGACCGACCCGTCCGATACGGCGGCGGCCTCGGAGGACTGGCGGCGCCTCTATAAGGGCCGCACGAGCGCGGTGGTAAGGCCCGCCAATACCGAGGAAGTGGCGGCCGTCGTGCGTCTGTGCGCCGCGGCGGGCGTGCCGATCGTGACCCAGGGCGGCAATACGTCGATGGTCGGTGGCGCGGTCCCGGCGGAGGACGGCTCGGAACTCGTGCTGAGCACGGCGCGGCTGAACCGGGTGCGCGATCTCGACCCAGTGGACATGACGATGACGATCGAGGCCGGGGTGACGCTGAAAGCCGCGCAACTCGCGGCGGCCGAGCACGGGTGTTTGCTGCCGCTGTCGATTTCATCCGAGGGGACGGCGCAGATCGGCGGTGTGCTGGCGGTGAACGCCGGCGGCAACAACACGGTCCGCTACGGCAACGCGCGCGACCTGGTACTGGGCCTGGAGGCGGTGCTGCCGGACGGAACGATCTGGCATGGTTTGCGCCGGCTGCGGAAGGACAACACCGGGTATTGCCTGCGGCAATTGTTCGTGGGCTCCGAGGGAACGCTGGGGATCATCACGGCCGCGGTATTGAAGCTGGTACCCCAACCGAAGGAGGTCGCGGTGGCGTTCTGCGCGGTCGAAACCGCCGCCGCCGCGTTGGACTTGTTCGCGCGGTTTCAGGCGCACGACGTGGCGTCGATCAGTGCGTTTGAACTGATGTCAGGCCTCGGGACGTCGTTTGTATTGCAACACATTCCGAACGCCACGCTGCCGCTGGACCGGCCGGCGCCGTTTTACGTCCTGGTCGAGCTGGCGACGCCTCGCCCGAACGCCGGTTTGCGCGGGTCGCTGGAGGAGGTGCTGGAAGGCGCACTGGCGGCTGGCGTGGTCATCGACGCCGCGGTCGCCGAGTCGGATGCGCAACGGGCGGCGATCTGGCGGCTGCGCGAGGAACACTCGGAGGCGCAAAAGCGCGAGGGCGCCAGCGTGAAGAATGACGTTTCGGTGCCGGTATCAAAGGTGCCGGCGTTTATCGAAGAGGCGACGGCGGCATGCGCGGCGCTGATGCCTGGCATCCGGGCGGTGCCGTTCGGCCACATGGGCGATGGCAACATCCACTTCAATCTGGAACAGCCGCTCGACGCTGATCCCGTGTGGTTCCTGGCCCAGGATCATGCGATTGTGGAAAAGGTGAATGAGGTGGTGCGGAAGTATGATGGCAGTTTCTCGGCTGAGCACGGCATCGGGAAACTCAAACCTTATATGATGCCCGACTGGCGGGGCGGGGCCGAACTCGCGCTGATGCGGCGGATCAAGGATGCGATCGATCCGCGTGGCCTGATGAACCCCGGTAAAGTCCTGCCTTGAACGCGGAGATACGATCATGTTGACCGAACAGCAGATTCGTCACTTCCATGAGGAAGGCTACCTGTTCCTTCCGGAAACCTTCACCGCTGAGGAGTGCGCCTTGCTGCGCGACGAGGCCGTTGAAATCTACCGCCATGACCGCCCCGAAGTGTGGCGCGAAAGATCCGGCGCACCGCGTACCGCCTTCGCCGCGCATCTGTATAACGAAGCGTTCGGCTTGCTCGCCCGCCATCCGCGCATGATCGCCCCAATCGAGCAGATCCTCGGCGAACAGGTCTACATGCACCAGTTCAAGATCAACGCCAAAGCCTCCTTCACCGGTGACGTCTGGCAATGGCATCAGGACTACGGCACCTGGGCTCGCGACGACGGCATGCCGGAGCCGCGGGCCATGAACATCGCGGTGTTCCTCGATGAGGTGATGCCGATCAATGGACCGCTGATGCTGGTGCCACGCAGTCATACCGCCGGTGTTTTGCACGCGGAACATGACACGACGACAACATCCTATCCACTGTGGACGCTGGATGAGGAAACCGTGACGACGCTGGTGGATCAGGGTGGGATCGTGGCGCCAACGGGCAAGCCTGGCGGATTGCTGATGTTCCACGGGAACCTGGTGCATGGGTCGGCCGGAAACATCACGCCATACCCGCGCAAAATCGTTTATCTGACCTTGAACACCGTTTCGAATTACATTCAAACACCCACGCGAAAGGAATGGATCGCACACACCGACTTCACGCCGATCGTGCCGACGGATGAGGGCGCGTTAACGCGTTACGCGGGCGAACAGGGTCGGAAAGCGGCGTGAGTCCATCCTCGGGACATCTCGCGGGTGATCAGTCCGACATACGCCGTCTTCGGGCCCGAGTGGCGTTGCCGATCGCTCGGATACCGCGCCGCGCTCAGACCGGCTCCAACGGCGCGTGCAATTTGGTTCCTGGACAGATAATCCCGCCGCGGTCGCCGATCTCGATGCTGCCGTACCGTTCCGCGTAAACCGGAGGCAACGGCCGCGCACCCGGAACCGCCAGCCATAAGCGCAGGAGATGGCGCTTTCGTTCCGGCTCCGGCCAATCGACAAAACTCGTGCGGTCATGCAGAATGGTGTGGTTATGCACGAACTGAATATCGCCCGGCCGCAACGTGATATCCAGACGCAGATCCTTGTCCTCGGCCAGCTGGTCGAATACATCCAACGCGGCGAAGTCTTCCGCCGCCGGATGCGGCGCCTCGGGAAACCGTAGTGCCGAGCGAATGTAGGTGCCCGAGTAAATCGCCGACAGGTAACCCTGATAATCGTGGAACACCGGCAGGTCGAACCAGGGTTTCTTGCCCTCCGGAACCTCGCCGCGGCGGTCGGTGGCGAACGGCTGGAACAGGCGCCAGACCAGATCCGGGTGGCGCTCCGCCATCACGTTGTAGATCGTGTTGGACGAAACCAGCGACGACAATCCGCCCGACTTCGCGGTCTTCAGGCACAACAGCCCGACGACGTCGCAGGAATCGGTATGGAAATGCTGCCGCGCGGTCGTCTGATAGGTGCGGACATTCGGGTCCTCCGTCGCCAGGCCCAGATCGCGGACATGGCCGAGCACGTGCCCCTTGGCGTTCTGTGAGCGCGCCGAACCGATATATGTCCCGATCCCCCACCAGGCGGTGGCACTCTCCACGATGGGGCGTCCTTCGACGGGCAGACCACGCAGCAGGACGAAGCCGCGGCCATTCAACAATTCGCCGCGCATCCGCTCCAGTAACGGTCCAAGACCGGGCAAGGGAAAATCGTCCCGGGCGATCGAGGCGATGTCGCGCCCGCGGCATGCGGCCGTCGCCGCTTCGATCTCGGCCAGGTCGGCGGCGGAAAGGTGATACGTCCATTCCTCCGGCCGGCGCGCGATGTCGGCGCCGATCCAGGCCGATGGTCCCTCAATCAAGGAACGCGGGGGGTTCTGATGATCTGCCATGACTGCGAGGTTCCCGTATTGACGATTTGCGTGGCCGGTGTGGATATTGTGCACATCATGCCAGTCCATGCCAAACACAGTTGATTGGGGGAGAAATGCTCAGGCGAGACGTTCTGGTTGGAGTGGGTGCGCTCGTGGGTCACAAAGCCAGTGCCGCCACGATGCCGTGGCTCAGTCCGGATCTACCCGATGGGACGCGGACAGAAGCCCATCTCGTGCAGGTGCCGGGCAAGCAACCCCTGATTCAATTGAGCGATCGGCCGCCCAATCTCGAAACGCCGGTCCAGGCGTTCCGGACCGCGATCACGCCGAACGACCAGTTCTTCGTTCGGTATCACCTGGCGGGTATTCCCGATGCGAAGAAACTTGATGGCTGGAAACTGGAAATCGGCGGCGACGCGGCCGAACGATCGGTCGCGTTCGGCATGCAACAGTTGAACGATTTGCCACAGACGGAAATCATCGCGGTATGCCAATGTTCCGGCAACCGCCGCGGCCTTTGCCAGCCGCACGTTCCGGGTGTGGAATGGGGATACGGCGCCATGGGATGCGCCACGTGGCACGGTCCGATGTTGCGGGACGTGCTGAAAAGCGCGGGTATCAAACCTGAAGCGGTGGAAATATGGCTCAACGGCGTCGACGAACCGGTCCTGGCCGCGACGCCGGCGTTTCACAAAAGCCTGCCGCTGGCCAGGGCGCTCGCCGATGAAACGATTGTCGCGACGTCGATGAATGGCGCCCCGTTGCCGCTGCTGAACGGGTTTCCCGCCCGCCTGATCGTGCCTGGCTGGACCTCGACTTACTGGATGAAGCATCTGTCCAATATCACCATCAGTTCCAAACCGATCGACAATTTCTGGATGACCAAGGCGTATCGGGTGCCCGCCGGCATGTTCCCGGTTGCCGACCCGTTCACGACGCAGAACAACGCGCAGACCTGGCCGATCACCGGCATGGTCGTGAACTCGCTGATCGCGAGCCCGATCGCCGGCGAGCAGGTGGACCGATCCGGCTTCACGATCCGTGGGGTCGCCTGGGATCGCGGCAACGGGATCGCGCGGGTCGACGTCTCACTCGACGGCGGCAACAGTTGGCAAGGTGCATTGCTCGACCGCGAACTGGGCCGTTTTGCATTCCGAACATTCCGCCTTGCTACCGGTCCGTTGCCGCGCGGCACCGCCGAGCTTCGGGTCAGAGCCACGAGCGACAGCAAGGAGACGCAGCCGGATGCGTGGAAAGTGAATCCCGCCGGCTATCATAACAACGTGCCGCAGCGGCTGACCGTGACGGTGGTGTGATGAACAGGCCGTTGGTTCGGTTTTTGCTGTTGGCCTGTTGCGTGATTTCGCCGGCGGCGGCGCAGCGTGCGCCGTTGCCGCCAGGTCCGGGGAAGGACGTGGTGGAAGCCGGATGCGCGACATGTCACTCGCTTTCCTATATCCCGATGAATTCGCGCTTCCTGACGCCGGAGGTCTGGAAAGCCGAGGTCACGAAAATGCGCACCGCGTTTGGCGCGCCGATCGACGACGACGCGGCCAACGCGATCATCGCCTATCTGGTCGCGAACTTTGGGGCGCCGTCAAAGTAATGCCACGGCGGGCATTATCAAGGCGGGACATGCTCGCGCTGTTTGGAGGAGGTACTCTGATGGCTGCCACAAAGGAAAGACGCGCCTGGGACTTTGGCTTTCCGGCGATCGAGGGCGGAACTCTCGATTTGAGCACATTCAAGGGTCATGCGTTGCTCGTGGTCAATACGGCGAGCTTCTGTGGCTATACCTATCAGTATGAAGGATTACGGAAGCTGTCCCAGGCGCGGGCCGCCGACGGACTGACCGTGATCGGTGTGCCGAGCCAGGACTTCAACCAGGAAAGCCCCGACAACCAGACGGTCAAGACATTTTGCGAGACACAGTATGGGATCGACTTCCCGCTGGCCGGCGTTTCGCATGTCAAAGGGCCGTCCGCCGCGCCGTTCTATGCATGGGTGCGTGAGGCGGCTTCCTGGGAACCGAACTGGAATTTCAACAAAGTGCTGATCGCGCGCGACGGCGGGATCGCCGGAACCTTTGGCTCCGGTGACGAGCCCGACGGACCGAAACTGAGCGCGGCGATCACGGCCGCCCTGGCGAAGCCAGCGATGTGAGCCGCCACGAAGCCAGTGATATGAGCGGCCGCGAAGCCGGCGGCCTGAGCGGCCGTGCGCCTACGACAAATAGCGTGCCCGCAAATGGGCCTGGAAATCTGTCGGATCCAGCGGCTTTCCGGTCGCCGCCGTCAGCAACTCGTTAAAGCCCATCACGCTGCCATGCGCGTGCACGTTGGCTTTGAGCCAGTTTATCAGCGGTGACAGGTCGCCCAGACCCATCGCTGTTTTCAGGCCCTGAATTTGCCGGGCCGCCACCGCCATGAGCTGCGCCGCCGCCATCGCACCCAGCGTGTAGCTCGGAAAATACCCAAAGGCACCGTCATACCAATGAATATCCTGCAGGCAGCCAACCGCGTCGTTGGGTGGCGTCAGGCCCATCAGATCCTTGATCGCGGCGTTCCACGCGCCCGGCAGGTCGGCGACCGAAAGATTGCCCGACACCATCGCGCGCTCCAGGCGAAACCGCATGATGACATGCGCCGGATAGGTCATCTCGTCGGCTTCGACGCGGATCAGTCCGCGCTCGACGCGCCGCCAAAGCCGGCTCAGATTCTCCACCTCGTAATGCTTTGGATCGCCGCCGAACGCGGCGTGCAACGAGCGGCCGAGCCAGTCCAGGTACTCGTCGGTCCGGCAGGCTTGCATCTCGACGATCAGCGACTGGCTCTCGTGAATTCCCATGCCGGCCGCCTCGCCAACCGGCTGGCGCGCGTGTGCTCTGGGCAGGCCGCGCTCGTACAGCGCATGGCCGGTCTCGTGGATCACCGCCATGATGGACTGACTGCAGTCGGCCAGGTCATACCGCGTGGTGATTCGCACATCCGTTGGAGTTCCTCCCGAGAACGGATGCGCGGACCGGTCCAGTCTCGCATGGTCGAAGTCAAGACCAATCCTCTGGGCTACGCGGCGACACAATGTCTCCTGCGTCGCGATGGGAAAGGGCCCCGGGGGTTTGACCGGTGCTTGCTGCTTCGCCTGACGTTGTTCGGCCAGGGGAAGGTTTTCGGCCAGGAAGTTTTCATAGGCACCGAAGATCGAGGCGACATCCGAGGCGCCGATCCCTTGCTGATAACCGTCCATGAGGGCGTCGTACGGGCTCATCCCCAGGCCTTCGCCAAGTGCTACGGCCTGCTGCTGAACCAGCTTGACGACCTCGGTGAGGTGGGGGCGGACGAGGCTGAAATTCGCGGCACTCTTCGCTTCACGCCAGACTTTTTCGCATTTTGAGTTGGCCCGCGCCTGCGCCTCGATCAGGTCGGCGGGCACCGCGGTCGCGCGCATGTGGGCGTGGCGCATCAGGCGAAGATTGGCGGCGGGCCAGGGATCTGGGCTGGCGGGAAGGGCTTCGGCCGCGGCGAGGTCGTCGGCGACCTCCGGCGCGGTCAATTGGGCATGGGCGAGACCGGCAAGTATCGCCAGTTGGTCGCCACGGGCAGCGCCTCCGCCCACCGGCATCATCGCCGCGGCGTCCCAGCCAAGTACCGAGGCGCATTCGTTGATCGTGGCAACTCGTTCGAAGCGTTTGAGCAAGCGATCGTAGGGGTACGAATTCTTCATGCACGCGATCCCTTTCTGGCCCAGATCAAGAATATCGCCAGCTGCGCGACCGCCAGTCCATACCATGTGATGGCATACGACAGGTGATTATTTGGCGGCCGCGGTAAATGCCGGGCCGGATCCGGCCAGTGATCGACGATGGCCGCGGGTCGTGTCTCGGCGGCGAGCACCACCAGCACGAATGGCGGCAGATTTGGTTGACCGATGGCATCGCCGATCGCTTTCGGATCGAGCGTGAAGAAGCGCCGCGCCGCGAGATCGTCCGTGGCGCTGAACCAGCTCGCCGTGTCACCGAACCGGGTGTAGCCGGAGACCGTCACCGTGCCCGATGGTTGGTCGAGTGGTGCCGGCCGGGACACGGGAACCCAGCCGCGATCGACCAGGATCACCTCGCCGTTGGCCTGCCGCAGTGGCTCGATCAACCGCGCGCCCATTGCCGGACCGGAGGCGATATCCCGCACCTCCGCCCCGTACAATGCCGTCTGGTCAGCCAGGTATGTGCCGGTCACCGAAACTTTCATGAATGGCGATGGCATCAATGGTTGTCGCAGCAGCCCAGATTGCGCTGGGGTCGACGGCGTTGTCGCGGATTGGGCCTGGATCTGCGCCAGGGGGATTGGCGCGGCGGTTTCCGCATGCGCGATCCGCTCCAGCAGTGCTTGTTTCCAGAACAGACGTTTGACCTGCCAGGTGCCGAGCCCGAGCAGGACGATCAGCATCCCGGCGGTCATCAGGCCTGGCCAGAGCAGGCGCCGGGGGAACCCTGTCATGCCAACCGTCGAAACGAATGCGCCGCCGGCCTCCCTGGTCCGTCACGGTACTGGGCTGGCGGACTGCTCGTCGCGTCTGGGCGATGACGGGACGAGTCGCTGTCAAACAGGCTGCGTATCACAACCCCATCTCGGTGGCGCGGTGGCGGTATTGGATCGCGATCAACGCTGCCTTGGTCGGGCGAATCAGGACGACCGCCAGGGGTATGGTGACCAACGGCCAGATGATGGCATGCAGCCACAAAGGCGGCGCGAAGCGGAACTCGGTCCAGAAGGCAAGGGCGACAATGATCGCGCCCAGTACGAGGATCACCAATGCGGTGGCGCCGTCGCCTGAGTCGCTCCCCGCCAGGTCGAGATCGCAATGTTCGCAGCGCGCACGGACTTCGAGGATATTACAATACAGCCGTCCCTGCCCGCAGCGTGGGCAGCGACACCGGAGCGCCGCTTCCAGCACGGAGGGGGTTGTCCAGTTCTCAGCCGTTTGGGTCACTCCGGGGCGATCGCGCCGGCACCGTACCAGTAAATGCAGACAAACAGGAACAGCCAGACCACATCGACGAAATGCCAGTACCAGGCGGCGGCTTCGAAGCCGAAGTGCCGATCGGGAGTGAACTGATCGGCCCGGGCACGGAACCAACAGACGATCAGGAACAGCGTGCCAACGATCACGTGGAAGCCATGGAACCCGGTCGCGAGGAAGAACACCGAGGGATAGATGCCACCGGTGAACGCGAACGGCGCGTGGGAATACTCGATCGCCTGGCACGTGGTGAAAGCCATTCCGAGCAGAATCGTCAACCCCAGACAGTTCACCAGAACTTTCTTGTTGCCTTCAAGCAACGCGTGGTGCGCGAAGGTGACCGTGCAGCCGGACAGCAGCAGGATCATGGTATTGAGCAGCGGCAGATGGAACGGATCGAAGGTGTGCACCGTCGAGGGCGGCCATACGGTCTGACCATTCCCCTGGGTTTCCGGAAACAGCAGGAAATTGAAATAAGCCCAGAAGAAACCGACGAAGAACATGACCTCGCTGGAAATGAACAGCGCCATGCCGTAGCGCAGCCCAAGCCGTACGACAGGTGAGTGCGCGCCGGGCGTGCGGGCTTCGCGGACGACCTCGCGCCACCAGAAGAACATCGTGGTGAGCACGACGATACCGCCGGCCGTCAGGACCGCGTAATTGTGGAAGTGCGCGGCGAGGATGATGCCGAATACCGTCAGAAACCCGCCAATGGCGCCGATGATCGGCCACGGACTCGGGTCCGGCAGATGGTATGGGTGCTTCAGTCCAGGAACCTGTGGCACCGCGGCGCCGTGTGCATCACTGCTCATACCAAATCCACACTTTTCGACCGGGGAAGCCGCCCCGGCACGGTCAGCGCATCATCGTCAATTCGCCCGCGAGTTCAAGAGGTCCTCGCGCGAAAAGGCTCAGGCATTTTCGGTATTGTCTTTCGCGTTGCCGAAGAAGACCAGCCCGGCGCGGTTGCGAATGACATTCCGGCGGCTTGCTCCAACGTTATCGTTTGGCCGGTGCCGCGTGTCGATCGCGAACCGAATCGACCTGGCGCGGACCTGGAGTCGAGCCGGGATGACATTGCTGGGCGGCTCAGTTCTGCTTCGTCGGGGGCCCCACATGCGGGCCGGCTTTGGCCAATGTTCCGGCCTTTTCCGCGTCTTCCAACGTTCGGAAGAACGTATACGACAGCGTAACCGTCTGAACGTCGCTGGTATCCGGATCCGTGCCGATCGCCGGGTCGACCCAGAAACTCAATGGGAAATCCATCGTTTGCCCAGGCTCCAGGGTTTGCTTGTTGAAGCAGAAGCAGGCTGTCTTGTGGAAGTACTTCGCGGCCTTTTCCGGCGTGATGTTATAGAGAGCGACTCCGGTGACGGCCGACCGCGCTTTGTTGTGCGCGGTATAGGAAGCGAGGTGGTCCTCGCCCAATGGCACGGCGATCTCGACCTGATCGGGCGCGAAGGTCCAGGGCAGGCCGGGATACGTATCGGCATTGAACCGTACCCGGATCGTTCGGCCATTGCCGCCAGGGGCGGCGGCGGCGCCGATTTTGGGCGTGCCGCCATATCCGGTCGCCTGACAGAACACGCGATAGAGCGGGATCGCGGCGAACGACATCCCCACCATGCCGATCGCGACGGCGGTGAAGATACCAGCGATGATCCGATTGGCGCGGCGAGTGTCCATTCAGAAATGGGTCATCTTCACGATGGTGATGGCGAAAAACAAAGCGCTGAGGCCAATCAGCACCAGCAGCATCGCGATATTGCGCCCCTTTTGACGGCGGCGGAACTCCGCCGCTTCGGCCTCGGTCATTCTGGGGGGATCATTCATGTCAGAAGGTTAGCATGCCGGAAGGTTGGCATGTCAGAAGGTTCGGCTTACGAAATGGTCGATGGCGAGGGCCGCGAACAGGACGAACAGGTAGGCGATCGAGAATTTGAACGCGGCCCGCGCCGGCGCGTCATTGGTCAGGCTTACGCCGGTCGCATCCTGCCGGTCGTTCGCGACCCGCCACACGCTGACGAGGAATCCGGCGCCCAGTACGGCCGCCGCGACGGCATAGACCGGGCCGGAGAACCCCAGAAGCCACGGTGCCAGCGACACGGGCACCAGCACCAGCGTGTAGATCACGATCTGACGGCGGGTTTCCTTGCCGCCCGCCACCACGGGCAACATCGGTACCTTCGCGCGCCGATAGTCGTCGTTGGCGAACAGCGCCAGCGACCAGAAATGCGGTGGCGTCCAGACGAAGATGATCGCGAACAGGACCAGCGGAAACAGATCGACGCTTCCGGTCACCGCGGCCCACCCGATGAGTGGCGGGAAGGCGCCGGCCGCGCCGCCGATGACGATGTTCTGCGATGTGCGGCGCTTCAGCCACATGGTGTAAACGAAGACGTAAAACGCGATCGACAGGGCCAGTACGCCAGCCGCCACGGGGTTGACCGCGAGGCCCATGACGAGCACCGAACCCACCGCCAAGGTAATGCCAAAGCCCAGAGCGGCACCCGGTTCGATGCGTCCGGCGGGAATCGGCCGGCCGCGGGTTCGGCGCATCACGGCGTCGATATCCCGGTCGTACCACATGTTGATCGCACCGCATGCCCCGGCCGCGATCGCGATGCACAGCACCGCCGCGAATGCCAGCACGGGATGCAGGTGTCCCGGCGCCACCAGCAATCCGATCAGTCCGGAAAAAACCACGAGACTCATGACGCGAGGCTTCAGCAGCGCGATCCAGTCTCGCACTTCGGAATAATGGCGGGAGGCCGAATGCATCGGCGCGGAAGCCGCCTCCTCCCCGACGATGTTGGGCAACGATGGGGCCTTCAATGATGGACTGAGGTCGCTCACTTGATTCGCGGCAGTTCCAGCCAGGAATGGAAGGCCGGCGGCGATGTCTGCGTCCATTCAAGCGTCGTCGCGCCCTCACCCCAGTAATTGTCGGCGACATGCTCCTTCGAGGTGAAGGTCCGGAAGCAGACATAGAGGAACACGAGGAATGCCGCGCCACTGATATACGCGCCGATCGAGGAAACGTAGTTCCAGCCGGCGAAAGCGTCCGGGTAGTCCGGGTATCGCCGCGGCATACCGGCGAGGCCCAGGAAGTGCTGCGGGAAGAAGGTCAGGTTGACGCCGACGAAGGTCATCCAGAAATGCACGCGGCCCCAGAACTCGGGATATTGGCGGCCCGACATCTTGCCGATCCAGTAGTAGAAGCCGCAGAAGATCGAGAACACCGCGCTGACCGACAGCACATAGTGGAAGTGCGCGACGACGTAGTAGGTGTTGTGGATCATCTCGTCGATGCCAGCGTTGGCGCAAACCACGCCGGTGACGCCGCCGATGGTGAACACGAACAGGAAGCCGATCGCCCACAGCATCGGGGTGTCGAACCGGATCGAGCCGCCCCACATCGTGGCGATCCAGGAGAAGATCTTCACGCCTGTCGGGATCGCGATTACCAATGTCGCGCCCATGAAGTAGGCGCGGGTATCGACGTCGATGCCGGAGATATACATGTGGTGCGCCCACACGACGAAGCCGACCACGCCGATCGCCACCATCGCGTAGACCATGCCCAGGTAACCGAAGATCGGTTTTTTGCTGAAGGTGGAGATCACGTGGCTGATGATCCCGAAGCCAGGCAGGATCATGATGTAGACTTCGGGATGGCCGAAGAACCAGAACAAATGCTGGAACAGCACCGGGTCGCCACCGCCGGCCGGATCGAAGAACGCGGTGCCGAAGTTGCGGTCGCAGATCAGCATGGTGATCGCGCCGGCCAGCACCGGGATCGACAGCACCAGCAGGAATGCCGTTACTAACTCGGACCAAACGAACAGCGGCATCTTGTGCATGGTCATGCCGGGCGCGCGCATATTGAATATGGTCGTGATGAAGTTCATCGCCCCCAGGATCGAACTCGCTCCGGCGAGATGGAGTGCGAACAGGGTACAATCCATCCCCATGCCCGGCTCAAAGGTCGCGTTCGACAACGGCGGATACAGCGTCCAGCCGGAGCCCGACTCGCCCATGAAAAGTCCGATGCAGATCAACACGAACGCGGGCGGCAACAGCCAGAAGCTGATGTTGTTCAACCGCGGGAACGCCATGTCCGGCGCACCGATCATCAGCGGGATGAACCAGTTGCCGAAGCCTCCGATCAAGGCAGGCATGACCGAGAAGAAGATCATCAGCAGCCCGTGGCTGGTGATGATCGTGTTCCACTCCTGCCCCGAGGTGACGACGTGGTTGTTCGGGAACTGCAGCTGCGCTCGTATGATTTCGGACAGGATGCCGCCCACCGTGCCGCCGATGACGGCGAAGCCCAGGTACAGCGTGCCGATGTCCTTGTGGTTCGTGCTGAACAGCCAGCGTTGCACGAATCCCGGCTTGTGATCGTGCGCACCATGGCCATGCGCGGCGTGCCCATATCCCGCATGATCGTGATCGTCACCATGAGTCAATTCAGCCATCGTCAGTCTCCTTCACGCCGCCCCTGGGTACGCCATCACGTGGGATTCAGCGTTGAATTTCTTTGGAACCGGTCGCGTCGGCGGCGGCCAGCACGTTGGGCTTCGCGAGCGATTTCGCGGGCGCTTGCTCCGGGCTCGCGCTGGCGGCTTTTTTCGCCTGCTCGATCCAGGTCTTGAACTCCGCTTCCGTCACCGCATGAACGGAGATCGGCATCTTGCTGTGGTCCTGGCCGCAGATCTGGTTGCATTCGCCATAATATACGCCCGGTTTGTCCGCCTCCAGCCACAGCTCAATCGTCCGGCCCGGAATGGCATAACGCTGCGCCCCCAGTGAGGGAATGAAGAAGCTGTGAATGACGTCGGTGCTGCTGGCCAGGATGCGAATCTTCTTGCCGGCCGGAATGACCAACTGATTGTCGACATCGAGCAGGCGCAACTGGCCCGGTTTCAGATCCTCATCGTGGACATAGCGGCTTTCCACGTCGACGTCGCCGTTATCCGGATAGCTGTATTCCCAGTACCATTGGTGTCCGGTGACCTTGACCGTCATGTCGGGGTTCGGTGTACGGTCGAGAAAGTATATCAGCCGGAACGACGGTATCGCCATGACGACCAGGATCAGCACGGGAATGACGGTCCAGGCGATTTCCAGGCCGGTGTGATGGCTGGTCTGGCTTGGGACAGGGTTCCGTTTTTCGTTGTAGCGCACACAGACCCAGACCAGCAGCGCGCCCACGAACAACGTGATGATGGTGATCAGCACCAACACCAGATTGTGGAGATCGATGATCCCTTGCTTCATGGGGCTGAACGCTGGTTGCATATCCATTTCCCACGGGCGCGGGGCCTGCGCCATCGCGGGCGGCGACACCAGCCCCACCAGGAGCGGGATCACGTTTAACAAACGCACGGCGAAGAACCGCTTCGGAACCTGCATGGATCGAATACCTCGTTGCGTCCCGGCGGCCACGACCGGCACCCCCTCCGGGATTTCATTGATATGGCCTACCGGAGCCTCGCCGGGAGATCAAGGGCTGGCGACAGGCATATTTTGAATCCGCTGGCGCGCCGGACCGGTGCGCGGGTCGTGAGGTCTCGTGACGACGACGTGCCGCGCCTGGTGTTATTGGCAACCGCGGCCGGCTTCAGCGGCACGGCGGAGCGTCTGGCACAACGCCATGCCGCGTGACAGCGCTCGCTTACCCCCGGCCGGGGAAGATGAACTCCCACGGTGAGGCTTCCTTGGTGATATCCGTCATCACCTCGATCAAGGTCGGTGCGTTCGCGGCCAGGGCCTCCGTCAGCGCGCCGCGCAGGCCGCCGGCGTCGGTGACCCGCCAGGATCGGACGCCAAACGCCTTCGCATAGGTCTGGAAATCCGGATTGCTCAACGCCGAGCCGGACTCGCGGCCCTCGAACAGCCGCCGCTGGTCGCGCAGCACGTTGCCGTAGGACTCGTTGTTGAAAAGAATGGTCACGAGGTTGATGCCGTAGCGCACCGCCGTCGCCAGGTCGGAGCCGCCGAACAGGAAGCCGCCATCGCCGGTCACCGCCACCACGGGCCGGTTCGGCTGCCCGACCTTGACGCCCAGAGCGGTCGGGAACCCGGCCCCCAGTGTTCCGGAAAAGCCAGATGTGATCAACGTTCTGGGCGAATGGAACGGGAAACCGAACCACGACACATAGCCGACCTGCGTCATTTCGTCGCAAAGGATGCCATCCTCGGGCAGCACCTCGCGGATTACCTCCAGATACGCCATCTGCGGCTGCACCGTTCGCAGCACCGCCCACCCATCCGCCTTCGCCTGGGCGATCGCCTCGGCGCGCGCGGGATCGGAACGAGCCTTCACCGCCTCCGTCAGCGCCCGCGTGCCGTCGGCCGAGTCGGCGACGATCGGCACGTCGGCTCGCACCCGGTGCATCTCCGATGGGTCGATGTCGATCCGCGCCAGCTTCGCTCCCGCCGGCATGCCGCCCCACCGACCGGTCGGGACGTCGAGCCGCGTGCCAATCCCGATCAGCAGGTCCGTCGTGGGCCACAGCTTCAACGCCGCCGGCACCGTGAGGCCCAGGGGATGGCGGTCATCGACGATGCCGCGGCCGCCGCGGAAGGAGACCACGGGCGCGCCGATCTTCTCCGCCAGAGCGAGGATTTCCGCACCCGCGTGCAATGCGCCGCCGCCGACCCAGATCATCGGTGCCTTCGCCGCATCCACCAGTTTCGCCAGCGCGGCGATACGCTCCGGGTCCGGCTTCGGGTTGGGCAACGGCGGCAAAGGGTCCATCGGCGTCACCTCGGCGACGGCGGCGAATTGTTCCCAGGGCATCTCGATCGAGGCCGGCCCGCGGCGGCCCGACAGCATTTCCTGAAACGCCCGCGCCACCTTGACCGGCGCCTCGGAGGGGTGGTCGATGCGGTCGGCATGCTTGACCAATGTCCGCATCGTCGTGAGCTGGTCCTTGAGTTCATGCAACTGACCGCGCAGCCGGCCGATCATCGGGCCCGGCACCTGACCGGTGACGCACAGCACCGGCGCGTTCACTCCCCAGGCCGTGGCAAGCGCCGCCGCCGTGTTCAGCACCCCTGGACCGGGCACCACGGAATAGGCCGACGGTTTGCCGGTGGCGCAGGAATAGCCCAGAGCCATGTAGGCGGTCGTCTGCTCATGCCGCGCGTTGATCAGCCGGATGCGGTTCGCGTTGCGCGCGAGCGCGTCGAACAGGCCATAGGTCTGTACCCCGGGCAGGCCGAACATCGTATCGATACCATGGCGAATTAACCCGTCGACGATCGCGTCTCCGCCGGTCATACGTGGCATGGTCTGGTCCCCTGTTTGTGTGCTGACGAGAGCCTGCCACAACGGATCGTCCGCGCGAAGCGCGCGGTTCCGTGATGCGATGGACCCGCCAATCGCGTAACCATCGCGTGAGTAACCCGCCGCTCGCGATACCGTTCGTGACCGCCGGCGTTTGGCCGCGCGTATGGACGCGAGATCGATGTGTCGCTAAAAGCCCGCGCCGGCCTGGGAGATTGTCGATGCGGGAAATCCGGAATGGGTGACGTCCTTTGGGCCGGTACCATGATCGCGCGACACGCGGCAGCCGCTGGGAGGGATCTCGTGAATACGCGCGTCCTGGCCGTTCGCTTTGCTTGCTGGCCGCCGGCCTCTTCGATCCGTATTGGTTTGGACTTTATCATGTTGGCGTAATTTTCGCCTCAGGCGTGCGTTGCCTCATGTCGATGCGATCAGGAGTACCGGACTGAATGCGACAGCTGCTCTTGCCGATGCGAATTTGGGACCTGCCCACCCGTTTGTTTCACTGGATCCTCGTACTACTTGTCTTCACGTCCTGGCTGAGCACGGAGCTGAACTGGATGCGGGTCCACGTATTGAGTGGCCTGACAGTTCTGAGCTTGCTGCTGTTCCGCCTCATCTGGGGCTTCATTGGCAGCGATACGGCACGATTCTCGCATTTCGTGAAAAGCCCGGCGGCGGCCACCCGCCATCTGATGCATTTGGCCCGGCGCGAACCTGACATCGAGGCCGGTCACAACGCGGCCGGCGGATGGATGGTCCTGGTCTTTCTCACGCTGCTGTCCGTGCAGGCCGGGACCGGGCTGTGCGCGAACGACGACGTGCTGACCGAGGGCCCGCTCGCCCGGATCGTCGGCAAGGCTCGCAGCGATTGGCTCACTCACATCCATAACGTGAACTTCACGCTGATCGAGATCGCCGTGGCGCTGCATGTACTGACGATCATTACGTATCGATTGTTGAAGGGCCATGATCTGCTGTCGCCGATGTTGACCGGAAAGAAGCGGCTGCCAGGCGCGACCAGGGCACCCAGGATGATGCATCCGGTGCTGGCGCTGGCGGTTTTCGTGTTCTGCGCGGTGGCGGTTGTCGTGTTCTCGCGGTTGGTCGGGTACAGCCTCTGACGCGCGGTCGTCTCGCGGCGCGTTCAACCACCTCCCTCGCCATGGGATGGCTGGTCCAGCAGGCCATCACAGCGGAGAGGCGTGCCGCGGAGATCATCCGCGGCACCAGCCGGCGCTATTTCAGGCGATACTCCTTATGGCACGCCCCGCACGCGTCGCCGACGCCCTTGAACGCGGCGGCCACCGCGGTCGCGTCACCCGCTTTCGCGGCGGTGGCGAGAGTTTCGCTCGCGGTCGAAAGGTTCATGGCGGCTTTTTGGAAGCCCGCCGAGTCGCTCCAGACTGTCGGCGCCGCTTTCGTATTCCCCTTGTCGCTGCCCGGCGGGAACAGAGTCGGGTATACCACGGCCCATCGCTGGATAGCCTTCGCGGGGCTCTCCAGTGTCTTCACGTCGCCGTTCGCCGTCACCACGGCCTTGATGCCGGCGAATGTTCCATTGACCAGATCCTGTCCCGCCTTACGCGTTTCGATCGGATCGAATCCCTGCGCCTGCGCGGCGCCCCCCACGGCCAGAATCATGGCCGTTACCAAAGCGAGAGTTTTCGTCATCGTGAAGCCTTCCCCTTGAACTCCGTTGCACCCCGGCCCAATCACGGTACCGCCGGATCTCGCACAAAGATCGGCGCTCCCGACCTCTCGCGGCGCCGAATTGTGAACGTATGATCCACTGACAGCTTAGCCGCCGCTCCGCGCGGAGGCCACCACAGGATAGACGGTCATGCATGAGATTTATTCCGTCGCCGTGTTTTGCGGCTCCCGTCTGGGCTCACGTCCGGAGTTCGCCGCCGCCGCCCGAGACCTCGGCGCGGGCCTGGCCAACGCCGGCATCCGCCTCGTTTATGGCGGCGGCAGGACCGGCATGATGGGCGCGCTCGCCGACGCGGTACTGGACGGCGGTGGCACCGTGCTTGGCGTCATTCCCGACTTCCTGACGAAATTGGAGGTGGCGCATCCCGGTGTGACCGAGATGGCCATCGTCGACAGCATGCACGATCGCAAGCGCCGCATGGCCGAGGAAGCGGATGCTTTCGTTACGCTGCCCGGCGGGATCGGCACCATGGATGAGACGATCGAGATCATCAGCTGGCGGCAACTCCGTCTGCACGACAAGCCGATCTATATTTGCGACATCGCCGGTTCCGCGGCGCCGCTGGTGACAGCGGTTGACGGCATGATCGCGCAAGGCTTCGCACCCCCCGAGGCGCGTGCCTTGTTCACTGTGGTCAACGGTGTGCCCGCGCTACTGGACCTGCTGGGACGGGCACCCCGCGGCACCGGCGTGACCGGCGCGCGACTGTGAGGCATCCGTCCCGTCATTCAATCCTCGGGCAATCCTTGGGCGATCCTTGGGCGATCCTCGGGGACGAACCGAGGGATGACGGGACGACTCAGTGCCGGATCCACTCTTTTTCGAACCGCGCGT
>CALFNB010000519.1 GCA_937902425.1 uncultured Acetobacteraceae bacterium
CGGAGGTCCAGGATTGGGCCGCGAAGAGCGGACCAATGCGCCTCCTGGCGGGTTTCAGGGCGGGGCCCTGAGCCTTGATCCCGGCCATGCAACTCGCTCTGGACGAAGCCCGCGCCGCCGCCGCTCGCGGTGAGGTGCCGGTTGGCGCCGTCGTGCTTGGCCCGGACGGGGCCGTGCTGAGGAGCGCCGGCAACGCGGTGGAGGCACGCCACGACGCCTCGGCTCATGCGGAGATGCTGGTCCTCCGCGCGGCGGCGGAAGCTCTGGGCCACACCAGGTTGGAGGACTGCGACCTGGTGGTGACGCTGGAGCCATGCCCGATGTGCGCGCACGCCATCAGTCTGTTCCGCGTTCGCCGGCTGATCTTCGGCGCCTACGACCCAAAAAGCGGCGGCGTGGAGCATGGCGCACGCGTGTTCGATGCTCCGTCCTGCCACCATCGCCCCGAAATCATCGGCGGCGTGCGCGAGACCGAAGCGGCGGCATTGCTGCGCGCGTTCTTCGCGGCACTGCGTTGAACGCGGCGCGCATTGCCGGAAATGCCTTGCCGGCCCATACTTGCAGCATGAGAGACGTCCTCACTCTGCTGCTGAACGGGGAAAACCGGCAGTTCGAAACACCCGCGCGGGGACCGCTGTCGGTTCTGGGGCTGCTGATCGAACTCGGCCTCGACATGCGCAAGGTCGCGATCGAGCGGAATGAGGAAATCGTGCCGCGCTCCCGCTACGCTGAAACCTGGCTTGTCAGCGGCGATCAGCTGGAGATCGTGCACTTCATCGGTGGAGGTTGAAGATGGACCAGGTCATGACCGCTGAAGACACGCAGTCTGAGGACACCTGGACGGTTGCTGGCCGTACGTTTCACTCGCGCCTGATTGTCGGCACCGGCCGATACAAGGACCTGGAGGAAACCGGCGCGGCGATTGCCGCCAGTGGAGCTGAAATCGTCACGGTGGCGGTGCGCCGGGTCAATCTGTCCGATCCCAAGGCGCCGATGCTGCAGGATTACGTCGATCCGAAGAAATACACGTATCTGCCCAACACCGCCGGCTGCTTCACCGCGAATGACGCGGTTCGTACCTTGCGGCTGGCGCGTGAGGCGGGAGGCTGGAACCTCGTGAAGCTGGAGGTGCTCGGCCCGCCGCCGCTGCTGTATCCCGACATGCGCGGCACGTTCGAGGCGGTGGAGGTGCTGATCAAGGACGGCTTCGAGGTGATGGTCTACTGCGCGGACGACCCGCTCGCCGCCAAACGCCTGGAGGAAATGGGCTGTGTCGCGATCATGCCGCTGGGTGCGCCGATCGGCTCCGGTCTGGGCGTGCAGAACCCGGCGATGATCAGCATGATGATGGAGCACATCACGGTTCCGTTCCTGGTTGACGCGGGAGTCGGCACCGCGTCCGACGCGGCCATCGCGATGGAACTCGGCTGCACGGCGGTGCTGCTGAACTCGGCGATCGCGCACGCGAAGAACCCGATCCTGATGGCGAAGGCGATGAAGCACGCGATCGAGGCGGGCCGGCTGGCGTATTTGGCGGGCCGCATGCCGCGGCGGATGGGCGCCGATCCGTCCAGCCCGCTGACCGGGTTGATCCGGTAGGGGAAGTCCAGTGGATCGAGGACGGTGCAAGCTGTCGTGTCCGAGAGTCCGCCCCGGGTGGCCGCTTGCACAGGATGTCTGATCGGCCGCAGCCCGCGCCGGACGTTCCTCCGACCATCGCCACGCCAGAGACCACGACATTCCTGCTCACGACGTTTGCCGAGTTCTACCGGCAGGAACTCGGAGCGGAATAGGACGTGCATCGATCGCTGCCGTTTTTCGGCACGGCCCTTGGACTGGTTATCGGCGCCCTTGCTTATGCCGCGGGCCGCCTGCCGAAATGGATCGACCTTGCCGACTGGCGATCGGTCTCGGCGTTTATCGCCAGTGCGACTTTTCTGGCTTTGGCGGTCGTCGAAGCTTCCGTGGTGCTGTTTTGGCTCTCTCGGGCTATCACTCAACCGCATAGGTACCAACGAATTGATCCCGAGGGATTCACGCTACGGCTTGGTGAATTGCGTCGATTCCACCAAAGACAGGGCCTGGCCGCCGACCTCCAGGACGGTTCGATCGCGACGGATATGCGGCAAATGGCAATCGACTCGTATTTGACGGTTACCCTGAAAATTCGTGAACTGAACGAGTTGCGCTACAAATTTCGCGCACGCGCCGCCAGACATCTGGTCTTAAGCTTGATTTGGGCGCTCTGCGCCACTACCGTCATTCTTATCGCTGACAAGGTTGGCTACCTGTCGAAGGTGATTCCATGAATAAGCCGAGCCTAAGTAGAGCCCTGCCAATGGCAAAACCGACCGGACCCGAGACCTATGAGGTCAGCGACGGCGCCGGCTTCTGGCCGGAGTTGAGACATGTGCACCGGAGCCACCGCCAGGATCTTGAGACCATGTTGCGCGATCATGGCCGGTCGCCGGATGAGTTCTATGTTTCTGACACGCCGTCGTGGCTTGATCCGCCCGGCTTCGACAGGAGTTTCGTGATCAGGCCTGCTGTCAACGAGGTGATCGTACGGTCCCGAAAGACCGGTATCGCGCGAGCTTATACTGCCGGAAGCTCCGGACAAATGACTGGCTCGTATACCGAATGGGTCAACCAATTCGCGGAAGACCTCGATAACGGATTGTTCGAGTAGCTACCCGGCATGGTTTTGTCTTCTCGCCTCGACCTTGTGCGTGCATCTTTAACATCACGCCAATTGGTTGCGGTCTTGGCGTGCGGAACCGGCGATGATCCGCATGACGATGGAGCACATCACGGTGCCATTCCTGGGCGCCGATCCGTCCAGCCCCCCTGGCAAGTTTGATCCGGTAACGCGGCTCACACCACCGCGGCTCGGCGTTCCGTTCGCGCCCTTGCCTCGATCAGAAACGCTTCCAGCGCATCCTCGATTGCTTTGAGGTCGTCCGGCGTCGGGGCTATCCCGCGATGAGCGGCCTGCTCGAACATGCGGCCGAATGCGGCGAGGCGCGGGGCGGCGACGGTGCCGGAAGCGCCTTTCAGCGTGTGCATCTCCCGCACCAGAGCGGTGGGGTCCCGAATGCCCGCCGCCAACCGCCGTAACCGCTGACGCGTCTCGCTTTCAAAGATCTCGACCATTTCGATCACACCGTCCTGGCCGATCATCTCCCGCAACTCGTCGAATTCCGCGGCGTCGAACGCGGGGGGCGGCGCGCGCGACGTTGCTCCGCCACTCGCGCGCCTCGCCGCCGCATCCCGTGTTGTCGCCGGCCGGTCGACCATCATCGAAAGGCTCCTGTCAAAATTTCCCCGGACGGTTTCGGACCTTCCTCCTTAACGAGGTGTAAACATTGGCCCGGCGATCGAAAAAATGACACGCGTATGCTGAGCTCGAATCAGGATGTACTCGCGGTCGCGCCGGCTCCGTTAGCGCCAGAACTCGACCTTCGCCTCGCGAAACCACAGGAAGTTGGCGGGCGCCGCCGAGATTGGTCCGTTGATGGCGAAGACCGCGATTTCGAATTTGTCCCCGGGGGCGACGGTGTCACCGAGCACGAGTCGATTGGGCATATTGAAGCCTTGAATCGCCGCTGGACTGGGTCTGCCGGCGGCGCGCGGCAGCACGCCATTAACCCAGACTTCCGCGTAGTCATCGACGTTCACCGTCAGCGCCGCTTTCGCGCCGGCGATGTCGAACCCCGCGACGCGCGCCGGGATCGTCAGCGTCGCGCGGAACCAAAAGAACGAAACCATGCCGCCACCTCGCCTCGCGCCGAGGTCGTCCGCGGCGACCTCGGGCCAGGATGAATCGTCGAAACCGGTCAGTTCGGCATGAGGTTCGATGTCGTACGTCGTCTTGAATTCAGGCATCGAGTCAGACAGCGCCGGGCATTCGACGATCTTCGCCTGCATCGCCTTCCACCGCGCGCCGAACACCGCCGATCCTTCGACCGTCATCAGATCAACCACATACGCCGGAGGGATCAATGGCGCGATCGGCGGCTGTGGCATGAGCAGGGGAGGGCCGGCCGGCGCGGCGGAAACCGTGGGTCTGGTGTAACGATTTGTCGGCATGTGCGTGTCCTTTCCACTGGATCGCCCACTATAAGCGAATGCATCACCTGGGCGCCAACGTTCGCGCGGTGAAGGGTCACGTTGATGATTCGTGACGAAACTCAGATCAATGATCGCGGCGAGAAAGTATGGATACGATAATGAGTTTCGCACAGGCATGATTTAATTTCAGTATCGACTCGATGATCAGGCTGCCTCGCGAGACCTGCTTTGGCGGGAGCATGAGTTGCCAGGACCTTCCGTTGCGTGTTGAGTGACGCGAACGCCACTCCGC
>CALFNB010000520.1 GCA_937902425.1 uncultured Acetobacteraceae bacterium
ATTAAAAACCCAGCTTCGAAAGAGTGGACACGATAAGTATTGCCCCGGACACCGTCAGCAACCCGAGCACGACGCGGCGGAATGTGATGTCGTTCACCCGGCGATACAGCCGGTAGCCGACGATCGACGGCACCAGCATGGCTGGAATCATGATCGCGAACAGCGGCAGCGCCCGCGACGGCACGGTTCCCGAAATGAAATACATTGTCAGTGTCAAACTGTGCATTGAGATATTGAACACCTGAAACACCGCGCGCTGCGCGTGGCGATCCCAGCCTCGCAGCGTTGCCCACAGAATTGGCGCGGGTCCGGTCAGGCCGCCCAGTCCGCCCATGATACCGCCGATCCACCCTACTCCGGCATCGGCCCACTTGCCGCCCCAGGAGATCCGCGGCAACTCGGGCGCGAACAGCATGATCGGGCACCACACCACCAGCAGCAGTCCGACGCAGGCCTTGAACGCGAGCGGATTGATGAACCGCAGCAGCGCGACACCGATCGGAACACCGAGAATGCCACCCAGCACGAACGGAAACGCTCGCCAAGGGTTCAATGTCCGCCACATCGAACCGGTCGCCAGCAACTGACCAATCAGCGAACCGAACACGACCAACGGCCCGGCCAGCACCGGGTCGAGCGCCCAGGCCCAGATGCCCATGGCCACGAGGGCGAAGGCGAAGCCGGACAGGCCCTGGACGAATCCGGCGACGACGGCTCCTACCACGACGAACAGCACCGTCTGATCCATGAATGTCGCTTACATCCGCGACGGCAAGTACAACGCGATCACCGGAAACGCGATCAGGATCGCCAGCCGCAGGATATCAGTCACCACGAACGGCAGCACGCCATAAAAGATCGTCGAGAAGCTGACGTCCTTCACCACCGTCTTGATCACGAACACATTCATTCCGACCGGAGGATGAATCAGCCCAAGCTCCACCGTCATCACGATGATGACGCCGAACCACACCGGATCAAAGCCCAGAGCCTGAATCACGGGAAAGATGATCGGCACCGTCAGGATGATCATCGCCATCGCATCCATCAGGCAACCGAGCACCAGATACATCAGCATGATCAGGACCAGCGCGCCGTGCGGGCTCAATCCGAGGCCGGTGACGAATTCGGTCACCTTTTGCGGCGTTTGCGTGACGGTCAGAAAATAACCGAACAGGATGGCGCCGATCAGCACGGTGAACACCGCCGCCGCGGTGCGGGTCGCCTGTAGCAATGACGCCAACAGATCGGCTTGCGACAATCGGCCGCGCGCGACGCTGATGATCAGCGCACCGGCGGCGCCCATGCCGCCCGCCTCGGTCGGGGTGAACAGTCCGCCGTACAAACCACCGATCACGAACAGAAACAGCAGCACCGGCGCCCATACTTCACGCAGCGCCCGGAATCTCTCCTTCCAGCCGCTCGCGGGCGCGATGGGCAGCCACCCTGGGCGGACCCGGCCGATGATCGCGATGGTGCTCATGTACATCGAGACTGCCAGGAACCCCGGCAATATCCCCGCCACGAACAGCTTGCCGATGTCCTGCTGCGTGATCAGTCCATACACTGCCAGAACGATCGACGGCGGGAACATCGCGCCCAACGTCCCGCCCGCCGCGATCACGCCTGTCGCGAAGGATTGCGGATAATTGAACCGCCGCATTTCCGGATACGCGACGGTCGAGAACGTCGCCGCCGTCGCCACGGACGATCCGCTGATCGCCGCGAACCCGGCACAGGCCGCGATGGTCGCGATGCCGAGGCCGCCTCGCCAGTGACCGACAAAGCGGTTCGCCGCCTGAAACAGTTCCCGGCTCATGCCCGATCGCGTCACGATGGCGCCCATCAGCAGGAACATTGGTATCACACCGAACGTATAATCGGTGACGATCCGCATCGAAGTTTGCCCGACCATCTTCAACGCCGGTGTCGAGCCGCTCATGTAGCTGTACCCGGAGACTCCGACGAGGCCCATCGCCATGCCCACCGGGACGCGCAGCAGCATCAACGCGAACAACGTCACGAAGCCGATGACGGCGACGAGGTCGGGGGAAAGCTCGGGCACTACTCGGTGACCTTGTCGGCGTCGTGGATGTCCTCGGGGTGAAAGATCAGCCGGTAGGTACGCACCGCGATCAGCAGTACCGCCGAGACATCGCCGAGCCAGGCGACCGCCGCGAACGGCCAGGTCGGAATATTCAGGTCAAATGTCAGGATATGATCCTGATACGTCAGCCTCACCTTGTCGAACAGCATCGTGGTCTGTACCGTCACGACAAACAGCAACACCAAGGTCGCGAATATATCGATATACCGTTGCATCCGCGGGCCCACCGCGGACCACACCAGATCGACCGTGATATGCGTGCCGCGGTACGAGGTCGCCGCGATGCCCCAGAAAATCAGGATCCCCAACAACTGTTTGCCAAAATCGTAGCTGTCGGGGATCGAGACCGCGAAAAAATACCGCAGCATTACCGAGACGAAGACATCCAGTGCGACGATGCCAACGAAAAACGCGGCGATCCACTCGATCCCGTCGATAAAGCGGTCCATCGCCCGCCGCACGGAATTACTCCGCCAGCGCGTCGTGCTTTTTCAGTTCGGCGATCAGGTCTGCGTAAATCGCGTCGGGATCATAGCCGGCGGCCTTCACCTGTCCCGCCCATTTGGCCTTCAATGGCTCCGCCGCCTTGCGCCAAAGCGCGGTCTGCTCAGGCGTGATCTTATAAACTTCGTGACCCGCCATCGCCTCCAGCTTCGCGTGGCCGGCGTGCTCGAAATCAGCCCAGGGTGAGGCGATTTTCTCGGCCCATTCGGTGGTGCAATGGTTGTCGATGACGGTCCGTTGCGCGGGCGACATGGCGTCATACTTCGCCTTGTTCATCGCCCACACGAAGGTGCCGGTCCAGAACGGCATGTCCATGTGGAATTTCACCACCTTGTCGATGCCGAACAGCATGATCGAGCCCCAGGGAAAGGTGATCGCGTTGGCCACGCCGCGTTCCAGCATTTCCCGCGCCTCGGGCGCCGAGGCCTGGACATTGGTGCCGCCCAGAAGGCTGACGAATGCGCCCATGGTGGCGTTCGCCGGACGCACTTTCATGCCGTTGATGTCCGCCGGGACGAGTATCTTGATACGGCTATGGAACGTGCCGGGATCGAGGACGAAGGCGAAGCAGACGTGCACGTCCTTCATCTCCTTGTCCCAGTATTTGCGATACCAGGCGTCCACCGCCGCGCTGCCGCCTTTGGCGTTGCCGACCAGGAACGGCAACTCGGCGCCGGCGATCACCGGGAAGCGGCCGGGCTGATAGCCGGGGTTGATATAGCCAAAATCGGCGATGCCGTCGCGCACCATATCGTAATGATCGAACGCCTTGCCGAGCTGTTCCGACGGGAACATCGTCGACTTCACGGTGCCGTTGGTTTCTTTCTCGATGTCCTTACCCCAGGCGATCAGCGACGGGTTCAACGGATGCGCGGGCGGCACCCACGATGAGAACTTCAGATCGAACGTCTTGTCCTGCGCCTGTGCGGGCGCGAGACCAAGCGTGACAAGCAGCGCCGCCGCCGCGAACAGAAATCGCATTATCGTTTCCCCCTTTTACAGATGTCAGATGCTTTTCCGCATGACATCGAGCCCCTGACGCAAATCGGCGGTCAGATCTTCGACGTCTTCCAGCCCGATATGCATCCGCACGATCGGCCCGGCGAAGTTTCCAGACCCGGCGGCGCGCGTGATGAAACCGGTCGTCGGCACCGCGAGACTTTCGTAGCCACCCCACGACGCGCCAATGCCGAACAACTCCAGCGCATCGACGAATTTGTGCGTGCTGGCGGGCGAGAATTCCGGCTTGAACTCGACCCCGAACAGGCTGCAGGCACCGGTGAAATCGCGTTTCCATATCTCATGTCCTGGCGCCCCTGGCAGCGCCGGATGCAGCACCTGAGCGACCTCCGGCTGTTGGCGCAGCCAGTGGCCGACATGGATCGCCGCCTCCATCTGTGCTTGCAACCGGACCGCCATCGTGCGCATGCCGCGCAAAGTCAGCCAGCAGTCGTCCGGACTGGCGTATTGCCCAAGCGTGCGGGCGGTCGCATGCAACGTCATCCAGTCCGCGTCGTTGTTGACCGTAATGGTGCCGATCAGGATGTCGGAGTGTCCCGCCGCGTATTTTGTCGCCGCCTGGATCGAGACATCGACGCCATGCTGGAACGGCTGGAAGTGGTGGATGCCCCAGGTGTTGTCCATCAGCACCTTGGCGCCGTGCGCGTGCGCGGCCCGAGCGATGGCCGGAACGTCCTGCACCTCGAACGTCGCGCCGCCGGCGTGCGCCGCGCGCGCGATGGCGGGCACGTCCTGCACCTCGAACGTGTGGCTGCCAGGACTTTCCGTGTACACGACGGTCGTGTTGGGCCGCATCAGCGCCGCGATACCGGCCTCATCGATATCCGGCCGGTAATAGGTCGTCTCGACGCCGTACCGCTTCAGCAAGCCGTCGCAGAAATTCCGCGCCGGCCCATATACATGATCCGGCATCAGGCAGTGATCGCCCGCCTTCAGCCACGCGAGCAACGGTGTCGTCACCGCCGCCAGGCCGGTACACACGACGTAGCATCGCGTGCCGCCCTCAACCGCCGCCATCATGTCCTCGAGAGCCCAGTGGGTTTCGGACCCGCCGGTGCCATAGGTCAGAGCGCGCTGGCCAAGACGCGCTTTCGCCTGCAACGCCTGACGCTCGGCCACCGTCGGCACCAGCACGGTGGACCCGCGCGACAACGGTGGATTGACGAAGCCGTGCTCGTGTTTGCTGTTGCGGCCGGTGTGCGACAGCGTTGTGCGAAAGCCACGCTTTTTCGTATCGGCCATGATCAGTTCGTCTCCACCGGTGTGTCGGAGCGGCCGCCCCATTCGGTCCATGACCCATCGTAAACCGCGCCCTCGGGCAGACCGGCCAGGCGCAGACCGAGTGTGAGGATACAGGCGGTCACACCCGAGCCGCAGCTGGTGACCACCGGCAGCGAGCCATCGACGCCCGCCTTGGCCAATCGCGCTGTTACTTCAGTCACCGACCGGAACGTTCCGTCCGCGTTCAACAGGTCGGTGTACGGCACATTCTCCGAGCCGGGGATGTGGCCGGACCGCATGCCGGCGCGTGGCTCCGGCGTCGCGCCGGTGAATCGGCCCGCCGCGCGCGCGTCGAGCACCAGTTCCGATTGCGACGCCACGTTGCGCATCACGTCGCCGACCCCGCGCAGCCTGGTGGCACGGAATTCGGGCAGGAACGTCGTGGGCGTTGGCGCGGCCGGGGCGGCGGACTCCACGGACCGCCCTTCCCGCATCCATTTCGGCAACCCGCCGTCCAGCACCGCCGCCTGGTCGTGGCCGTACAGCCCCATCAGCCACCACCCCCGCGCGGCTGAGGCGAGGCCTTTTTGGTCATAGAACACGATCCGGCTCGCGTTGCCGACGCCCATCGCCGCCATCAGCTTCGCGAAGCGGCCGGGGGTCGGAACCATGTGCGGCAGATCGCTATCCTGATCGGCGACCTCATCGATATCGAAGTACCGCGCGCCGGGGATATGCGCTTTCAGGAACTCGGCTTTACCGTCCTTGTCCTCGTTCGGCAGGTATTTCGTAGCGTCGAAAACCACGATTCCGGGCTTGCCAAGCTCACCCGCCAGCCAATCCGTTGTTACAAGCGGCCCCATCGCGTTCCCCTCCTGATCCAGACGAAGGGAGGGAGTGACCCAGGCGGTCCCTCTGAGTCAATCAGGGATCTCGTTACCGCTGCTCACGCCCGCGGCGCGATGATAATGCGGCGGTTTTGCTTGCCCTTGTTTTCGATCTTCACGACCTGGATCGGTCCAATTTCCCCCGTGCGGGACACGTGGGTTCCCCCGCACGGCTGCAAATCGACCAGGCCGTCGTCGCCGATCCGCATCAACCGCAGCCGCCCCGTACCGCGCGGCGGTTTCACCGACATCGTCCGGACCAGGCCCGGATCAGTGTCGAGCACGGATTCGTCGACCCACTCGATCCGCACCGGATGATCCGCCGCGATCAACGCGTTCAGTCCGACCTCGATAGCTTCTTTGGCCGGAGGGTTCGGCAGGTCGAAATCCAGCCTTGACCGGTCCGCGCCAACCGAGCCCCCGGTCACCGCGGCCCCCTTGATCAGGCTGCACAGCAGATGCATCGCCGTGTGCATCCGCATCAGCCGGTGACGCCGGTCCCAGTCGATCTCCGCGCTGACGACCGTTCCGGGCGCGGGCAACGGCAGACCTTGCGCGGGCAAATGCAGGATCGACTCGCCCTCGCCTTTTACCGTGTCGGTGATCGCGACCTCGCCGCCTTCCCACCACAGCATGCCGATATCGCCGGGCTGGCCGCCGCCGCGGGCGTAGAAGACGGTGCGGTCCAGCACGATCCCCGCGGGCGCACTCGACACGACGGTCGCATCCACTCGCGCGAGAGTGGGTTGGTCGAGAAACAAACGCTCGGTCATGCGGCGATCCTTTCGGCACGGCGGAGGAAATCACGGTTCACCGCACTCCGAGGACGCGTGCCGAGACGCTCATACGCCATCGCCAGGGCAACGTCGCGCTGGCCGGCGCGCAGAGCCGCCTCGGTCATGGTCCAGTCAATAATGTCGCGTTGTGCATGACTGCCGCCGATGCGCCAGAGATCGAAACGAACCGGCTGCAGCAGCGCCACCGTCTGTTCGAAGGCACCGCGATGGAACGCCATCAGGCCCTCGACCAGAGGAATGCCGACGTCGCGATACAGCGGCGCCGCCTCCACGTCGCTCGCGGCGGTGTCACGCATCCAATCCAGTCGACGTTCGGCGAGGGCGTCCTGGCCGGAGCGCAACTCCGCCATCGCGGCGTGCACGTCGGTGAACACCAGGCAATGCCCGTCGGCATGACCGTCCCAAATCTTCACCAGATCGCGCCACCGCTCGGTCACGTCGCAGCCGAGCAGGTCGAGACGCCAAAGCAGCGCCGAGGGATTGCACAGGTTGAGGCCCAATGGCCGCAGCGTTTCCAGGATGGGTCCGTCGTACAACGCCAGCGCCGCGTCGTATTGCCCGAGTTCCACATGAAACAATGATTTGTGCCACCAGATATGCACCCGGGTGATGTTCTCGGGTGAGGCCCAGTACGGCTCACGCGCGCTCATCCAGCCGAGACCGTCTTCCGGCCGGCCGGTCATTTCCATGACGTGCGAAACGGTGTGATGCGGCCAGAAACTATGCGGCTCAAGTTCGGCCGCCGCGCGGGACTCGTCCTCGGCGCGCGCGTAGTCGCCGGCTTCTTCGCAGCCGAAACCGTGGAAAGCGAGCATGGTCCCGAAACTCGGCATGTCTTTGGACCACTGAGGCAACGCACGCGCGGAACGGTCGCGCACCCAGCGGAAGCGGCCCAAATAACCGTCGAGCAACATGGCGGCCTGATGCGCGACCAGATCGAACGGGTAATGCATCAAATGCCGGTCCAACAACGCGACCGCCGCGATGCGCGCGCCCGCCACCGCCTGCTGGAGCGCGGCGAGATGGCCCTTCTCGCGATCGTTCATGGGCAGCTCGGCGATGGCGCGCACCAGGGATTGGGCCTTGCCGACGAGACCAGGATCGTTGGCCATGGTAAACATCCACGCCTTGGTCACATGCGCCATGACAAATCTGGGCGAGACTTCGCAGACCGCATCGCACAGGCCGAGCGCATCGCCGTAGCCGGAATTATAGGCGCGCACGGCGCGATCGTACGTCGCCACCGACTCCGTCGTCGCGCCGGATACAGACTGGCCCTGGGCGTCTTTGATCATGGGTCGCTCCATTGTTTTCGAAGGGCGTCTCGTTTCGCCGCCAACCATAGCAGACCAATCGTGGTGACGCTGTTTGGCGTCGCACCGTCAAGGGCGAGCGCGATGGCTTTGTCGGCGGGCCAGACGCGGGCACGGATATCCTCGCCTTCGGCCTCCGCGCCGGCGTGGCCGACGATGCCGTCGGGACCGGTCTCGGGAGCGTGCACCCGGCCGACATAGAGGTCGAGCAGTTCGTCGGAGCCGCCGGCGGTCAGCAGATAGGCGCCGATGCGCAGCAGTCGATCAGCCCGCAGGCGCATTTCCTCGTGCAGTTCGCGGTGCATGGCGGTTTCGGGATCCTCGCCGTCCTCGATCAGGCCGGCGGGGAGTTCGACCAGCACGGGATCGATGCCCGCGGCGAGGGCCGGGAGACGGAATTGCTCGATCAGCACGACGGAGTCGGTGATGGGGTCGTACGGGACGAGGGCGACCGCCCGGCCGCGGCGCCAGAGTTCCCAGGTGCGTGGCTCGGACATGGTGCCGTCGAAGCGGCGATGGCGGAAGCGGATCAGATCGACCGCGAAACGGCCGGTCCAGGCGCGTTGCTGGGAGACGATGATGGCGTCTGGGTGTGGCGGCATCGGGGGCGGCGTGCGGGGGAGCATCT
>CALFNB010000521.1 GCA_937902425.1 uncultured Acetobacteraceae bacterium
CGTCATGCGGTTCTCTTCGAACGTGATGTGGATCAGTTCCAGCCGGTGGCCGGCGATCTCCTCGGTCGCGATACGCTCCACCTTGCCGACACCATGAGTCGGGTAGACGACATGATCGCCCTCAACGAACACCTCCGCTTTGGCCGGCGCGCGCGGGATTTGCTGCGGTCCGCCGTGCGACGGCCGGTTCATCGGTGCCGCATGGGTCGCGGGCTGGGGCTTCGGCGCGACCGGAGCCTGCGGGTCGGCGGTATTGGCTGGAGCGTCAGACATTGCTGTTGGTTGTTCCATCTGGTCGTCAGGCTGCCTGGAAAGGCTGGGACTGGAAGGGCTGGGACTGGAAGGGCCGGAACGGCTGGGACTGGAAGGACTGGGACCGGAACGGCCGGGGGAATCGATCACGCCCACGGGCCGCGGCTCGAGGGATCGGGGCGGATTACGGTTTGCCGGGGTTGGGCGAGAAGTACTGTTCCTTGTCGGGCTTGTCTTTCCATTCATCGGCGTCGTCCGGTGCCGTGCCTTTCCGCGTGATATTCGGCCACTCCGCCGCGTAGGTGCGGTTACGTTCCAGCCAGGGCGTGCCCTTGTCGTCGCTGTCCGCGACGATCGCCTCGGCAGGGCATTCCGGTTCGCACACCCCGCAGTCGATGCACTCGTCGGGGTGAATCACCAGCATGTTTTCGCCAACGTAGAAGCAATCGACCGGGCATACCTCAACGCAGTCCATGTACTTGCAGCGGATACAGTTTTCAGTGACCACATAGGTCATGTTAATCCCTCAACAGGTCAGATGGTCACGGTTTCCCGTGAGGCAATGGCCGCTTTGGGCCGAATTTCAGACGCGGCGGTATGCCGATGTTTGCCGCGGTGCGCAAGGTGGGACTCTGACACCGGCTGGCCCGCCTCATTTCCGCGTCAGCAGCGACAATGCCAGAGCCAGGGCGAGCAGTCCGGCCACCGCCTGCCAGAACTGAACCGGCGTGCGCTCATACAGCGTCAACGGCCGCCGTACCGGCGGGGGGCGTATGACGGCCCGGACTCGAATTCATGGGCGAACTCGGCCATGTCGACGGACTCGAATTCATGGGCGAACTCGGCCATGTCGACGAACCGTTCGGCCATGTCGACGAACCGCTCGGCCGGATCGAGTGCGATCGCGCGGCCAGGCGCGGCTTGCAGCCAGGCTGGCAGATCGGGGCGGCTCGTGGCGGATGTCGCGAGATGGATGCGGTGACCGCGCTGTGCCGGCACAGGTCCGGGGTGCCGCGGGGTGCGAGAATCAGCTGTTCGAGAATCAGCTGTTAATGTGCTGGCGTGACCCGAGGCGTGTCACCACGTCAGGCCGCGCCACACGTGCCACCGCGCGGATCCAGCCACCCGCCTACGCCGCTTGCGTAATGACCTGCGTCCCCGTCCCGCCTGACCCAGAGCTCGCACTCCACACCAGACCTCCCGGCGTCAAACACACCGGACACGCCGCCCGCCACGCGGTTTGAGGCGTGTGGCACACGGAACACCGCCACTCCGGATCCGGGTCCGCGCCCGCCGCCCGCCGCAGTGCGTCCCGCTGTGCCAGCCGCCCGGCTTCGGTATCGCCGCGGTCCTCTTCCTCCAGTTCCGCCTGCATCAGCCAGGCCCGCCGCTGGTTGACGCCGGCGTTTCGCGCGGCCTCCAGGTGCCGCCGCGCCTCCCCCACCACGCCGGCGTCGAGCGCGGTGCGGGCCAACAGCAAACGCGTCTCCGGATGGTCGGGCAGTCCCGCCGTCAACTGTTGCGCCGCTTTGGCCCGCGCCAGCTTGTCCGTCACCGGCGCCAGAGCCAGCGCCGCGATATCCGGATGCGGCGCGCGTTTCCAACCGTCGGCAAGCACCGCCAGCGCGTTTTTCTCCCGGCCGCGGGCGCGCAGCTGCCCGTCGTGGGCGAGCACCGCCGGTGTGAACGACGGATCGGCTTTCAACGCCTGACGCGCCAGCCGCTCGGCGCGATCCGGGTCCGCCTCGGCCAGGGCCGCGCCGACCGTCAGCGCGGGGACCGGGGACGCCGCCGCCGGCTCGGAGCGACCCGTCCCGCTGGAATTGGCTCCACTGGAATTGGCCCCACTGGCGCCACTGGCCAACGCCAACGCCTCCCCCCACTCGCCCGAGCGGATCGCGAGTTGGGCACGTTCGTGCCGCAACCAGGCGGCACCGGGATGCGCCGCCTCGGCCTGGCGGGCGAGTGCCGCCGCATCCGACCACCTCTGCTGGGTGATGGCGTTGGCCAGCAGCCCCCGCAAACCAAGAAACGCCGAGTCGCCACGGGCCGCGAGGGCCTGGAACGCCGCCGTTGCCTCGTCGTCACGCCCAGAGAGGCGCCCGGCCTCGGCGGCCAGCAGCAGGGTTTGCGGGGTGTCGCCGAGAAGTACGCGAGCACGGCTCGCTTCGCGGCGAGCATCGGCTTTTTCCCCGGCGGCCAGCGCCACCAAAGCGCGCGTCACCGCCAGATCGCCGGCCTGCCGCCGCCGTCCGCCTCGCCACAGCGAACCGGCCCTGGGGATATGCAGGACCAGCATCACCAGCCGAACCACGACGTACAGCACGATAAACAGCAGCAGCAGCGCGGTCACGGCGAGTGAATCGCTGGTTTCCACGGTGTACGGCCCAACGTCGATGGAGATCCGGCCGGGGAGGCTGGCGACGAACCACGCGGCGGCGAAGACAACGACGCCCCAGAACAGCGTTCGCAGAATACGATGCATCAGCCGCTCTCCCCGAGACGAAGCATCAGCCGCTCTCCCCGAGACGAGGCATCAGCCGCTCTCCGCGAGCGAGGCCAGCGCCTCTCGTGCCGCTTGCAGCGCTTTCGCGTCGGCGAGCCAGGGCGCCATCTTCTCGGCCGGCGGCCCGGACAATGCGCTGACCTCTCGCGCCGCGCCCGCCAGATCGCCCGCGTCCAACAGTACCCGAGCGCGCGAGAGAGTCGCGGCTGTCGAATTGCCGATCACCACGTGGTCGCCCTCGCGCACCGTGATCAGCCGGAAATCCTGTAGCCGTGCCATGACGCGGTCAAGAAACGGCTTACCCTCGGTGTCCGGTTGGCTGACTTTCAGCGCCGCCTGGGAGGTCGGGACGAAGGCGAGCCGCAGTGCGGCCTCGGTCGGTGGGGCGGTGGTAGCGAAGCGCGTCAAAGCCGGCGGCGCGTCCGGGATCGTACCCAACGGCTTCCCCGCCGCCAGCGCCATATCCGCCGCCTCCCACTGGGCGATCCGCGCGGCGCGATCGGAGCTACTGGCCAGTTTCATCTGGCTGGCGGCCAGATCGCTCAGCCGGTGTTCCACGTCATCCAGTTTGCCGCGGACGTCGGCGGGCTCGCGGGCGGCCAGCGCGTCGACCCGGGACGCGAGCGCATCGACCCTTGTGGGATCGACGGCACTCCGGGTCTGCTGCTTTTCCAGAGCATCCAGCCGCGCGAGCACCGGCTGGAGATCGGGTTCCACGGGAACCCCCCCGGGAACCAGCGCGGGTGCCGGGGGCGCGGACGCGGTGGGTGGGCTCGCGGGTTGCGGCGCCGCCGATCGGGAGTCAACCGACCGGGCTTCAAGCGCGTTCAGCCTCGCCAACAGCGGGCGGAGATCGACGGGGGGCGGTCCGGGGGGCTGTCCGTATGGGGGCAGGCGTTGCTCGAGCGTATCCAGCCGTCGCGCAAGATCGGGGGGCACCAGATCGGGGGACGACAGATCGGCGGGCGAGGACCGTTGTTCCAGCCGCGTCACCCGGTCGGCGAGCGCCTTGATCTCGGCAGCCGCCGTGTCATGTCCGGCGAAGCCGGGGAACAGCGATCGCATCGAAGATTGAACAAACCCGGGATTCTGCCAGATCCAGACGCCTCCCGCGCCGATCAGCAGGATCAGCACGCCGACGACACGCGGCCACAAGCGCGGTCCGCTGACGGGTTCCGGTTCCGGGTGAGGCTCGTCCGTGTGCGGCTCCTCGGCCTTGGACCGGTCGGTCAGCGAACGGGCCGCCCGGGATTCGGGGGGGAGACCAGCGGGCGCGGGGTTGCCTCCCACGGCGGTGGGCGGGTTGTCTTGTGTCGGCTCGTCTGTCATCGCAGTAACGCCAGCATCTCATCCTGAGTTGGTTTTGCGGCCACGCGGATCCGCGCCCAGGGCACCTCCCTTAATGCCATGGCGGCGGGGGGGCCGATAGTGATGGCGTCACATCTGGACAGCGCGTCGAGGAGGCCCGCCCGCCGTACGAGACGCACGAAATGGCGGGCGGTCGCGGCTGAGAACAGCAGCACGGTTGGGGTCTGCTCGCCCGCCAATGCCGCTTTGGCGGGTTCCGGCAGGTGCGCCACCGGGACGGCGGCATAAACGACCCGGCGTGCCACCGGATAACCGGACGCACGGAGCTCGGCGGCGAGCGTCAGGCTTTGGCCCTGGCCGGAAGCCAGCAGCAGTATCCCATCGTTGGGGCTGACTCGTGCCCGAACCAGAGAAGCAAGGGTAACGGCGTCGCTGTCGGCGCTGGCGACGTTGGTGAACCCAGCCCGCGCGGCCCGTCTCGCGGTGGCGGCGCCCACGGTCAGGACCGGAAGCGCGCGCATGGACGCCGGCAGCGGGTCAACCGCATTGCCACTGGCCAACAGGACCGCGGCGATGCGGCCGCGCGGTTGGCGAAGGGGAAAGGACCGGATTTCCAGCAGAGGTGCCACGATCGGGGTCAGGTCCATCGCGGCGATACGGGCGGCGGTCTCGCTGGCGCCGGGCTCCGGCCGGGTGATCAGGACGGCATCAGGCGGCATCACGCGACGATCCTTCGGATTGCATGGCGCGGCACTCCGTTACCCCGGGCTCAACGCCTGAGTGGTAACCTGGCCGGTTGAGCGTGTCGAAGTCGCCTGCCCAACCGGGCGACGACGAGCCGCGTACGCGGTTTGGGCAGAGCCGCCACGACGTACCGCTTGAGCCTGACCCGAATATCGTCCGCGGCTCCCGTCTCAGAACTCGGCTCGAACTGGCGTTGTGCGCGCGGCCAGTGATTCTCGGGCCAGGCCCAACAGCATGATGTTGAAATACAGACCGTGCCTTGATCGCGGCCTGGCTTAATTGCAACGTGACTCGTTCGGGCCACGACGATGCGAGAGCGCCACGGCGTGAGCATCGCCCACGTGGCCTGGTCAGGCGGCCCATGCCGGGATGACGATCGACAGAGATCGACCGGTCAGGCCACCCCGCGCCACGAGGTTTGTCTCCCGATCACCCAAAGATATCGCGTGGGCAGTCCGCCCGCAGGCTGGCACCGAGATCGGTGCCGATCCGCGCCGCATCCGTCGCCGCCCCGCGTGCCGCGCGCTTCAGCAGGAACGATCCGTCCGCGCGCGCCACCAGTCCGGTCAGATGCAGTTCGCCATTGGGCAGCAGCCGCGCGTGACCGCCGATCGGCGTGCGACAAGACCCGTCCAGCTCGGCCAGCATCGCCCGTTCGGCGGTGGCGACCGCCTTCGCGTCAGGGTCCTCGATACCGACGAGCAACTCCCGCAGTTCGGTGTCGCTCGCGCGCACCGTGATGCCGACAATGCCCTGACCGGCGGCGGGCACCATGGCGTCGGGGTCCAGTACGACCGACGCCTTGTCCTCCAGCCCAAGCCGCTTCAACCCGGCCATCGCGAGTAGCGAGGCGGCGCACTCCCCGAACGCGATCTTGTCCAGTCGCGTCTGCACGTTGCCGCGCAGGCCGGTGATGGTCAGGTCCGGCCGCGCATGCAGCAACTGCGCCTGGCGCCGGACCGAGGACGTGCCAACCACCGCCCCCGCCGGCAGGCAATCGAACGGCGCCGCCGGATCGGGCGTGCCACAACCGGGCCCGAGGATCAGGGCGTCACGGGAATCCTCCCGTTTCAGCGTGCAGGCGAGCACGATCCCGGCGGGCAGCTCGGTTTCCAGGTCCTTCAGGCTGTGCACCGCGAAATCGACCCGGCCGTCGGCGAGGGCCTCGTGAATCTCCTTGGCGAACAACCCCTTGCCGCCGATGTCGGCGAGCGGCCGGTCCTGCACCCGATCCCCGGTGGTGCGGATGGCGTGTTCCTCGAACACGCTCATGCCACGCAGGATCGGGCAGAACGTGGTCAGCAGGTGCAGGAAGAAGCGCGTCTGAATCAACGCCAGCGGCGACCCGCGGGTGCCGACCCGCAACGGAAGGGCACGAGAATGCGGCGGGATGGTCATGCGGTCGCGATCCCGCCGGTGTGCCCGTGCCGCGGGGCTCCACCCAATACTGGAGCGATCGCGCGTCTGGCTCGGCATAACGTCCTCAGCCTCGAAGACCGGCGCATATTCATTGTCCACGTGGCGACTCTTTCCCTCGGTACGGACCCCTCGCGGGCCGCGCCATGGGCTGGCCCAGAGACACAATCGAGTGGACGCGCGCGCGCCGCATTGCTCTGGATCAACGCGACCGAGCGAAATCGCGCTGGCGCGGTCGGCGGGCGACGGACGCCCGGACCGGCGGTGAGCGCCCGGTCAGCGACCGGATACGTGGCGGCTTTCATCAAGCAGTCGTATTAGCACGGTGCGTTGAGGACAACATGCCATCACCGGTTAACCGCACCTTACCCTGGGCCGTCCCCGGCCCCATCCTGGGGATCGAGTCGTCCTGCGACGAAACCGCCGTCGCGGTGTTGAACGCTGACGGGCATATCCTGGCTGAGGCGGTGCTGTCGCAGGAGCGGCACCACGCACCCTACGGCGGCGTGGTGCCGGAGATCGCCGCGCGCGCCCACCTGGCCCACTTACCGGTTCTGACACGCGACGTGCTGACCCGGGCGAGCCTGGAGATCAGCGCTTTGGGGGCAGTCGCCGCCAGCGCCGGGCCCGGCCTGATCGGCGGGCTGATCGTGGGCAGCCAGTTCGCCAAAGGGCTCGTGATCGCGCGCGGCCTGTCGTACGTCGCGGTGAACCATCTTGAGGCACACGCGCTGACCGCCCGGCTGCCTGGCCTGGTCGAGGGCGGCGCGCCATTTCCCTATTTGCTGCTGCTGGTGTCCGGCGGACACTGCCAATGCGTCGCGGTCGAGGGCGTCGGCCGGTATCGCCGCCTCGGCGCCACGGTCGATGACGCGGCCGGGGAGGCGTTCGACAAAGTCGGCAAGCTGCTCGGTCTGGGGTGGCCTGGCGGACCGGCGCTTGAACGGTTGGCTTCGGGCGGGGACCCTCGGCGGTTCGCATTCCCGCGGCCGATGCTGGGGCGCCAGGGCTGCGATTTCAGTTTCTCCGGGTTGAAGACGGCGGTGGCGCAGACCGTGGCGCGACTTCCGGCCGGGGCGATGCCAATCCAGTTGGCGGCGGATATCGCGGCGGGGTTCCAGGCGGCGGTGACCGACGTGCTGGCGGATCGCGTGTCGCACGCGATGGCGATGATGCGTGGCACGGCGTCGCTGCTGGTGGTCGCCGGAGGGGTCGCCGCCAATCAGGCCGTCCGCGGCGCCCTGAACCGCGCGGCGACCGCGCATGGGTTCCGATTGGTGGCGCCGCCCATCCGCCTCTGCACCGACAACGCCGTCATGGTCGCATGGGCCGGGCTGGAGCGGCTGCGCCTCGGGCTGGCCGACGGGATCGACTTCGCGCCGCGGCCGCGTTGGCCGCTGGAGGCGTTGGCGCCGTGAATTACCGCCATGCCTTCCACGCCGGGAATTTTGGCGATTGCATGAAGCATGCGCTGCTGGTGGCGCTGCTGCGAGCCTTGCTGCGCAAGCCGGCGCCACTGTTCGTGCTGGATACGCACGCGGGCGCGGGACATTACGATCTGACCGCGGAACCAGCCCAGAGGACCAACGAGGCGGCCGATGGGATCTTCCGGCTGCTGCATGATGTGCCTCCGGCGTTGGACGACTATATGACGGCGGTGCGTGGCCTCGGACTATATCCCGGGTCTCCGGCGCTGACCCGTTCGTTGCTGCGAGAGGACGACCGGCAGGCCTGCTGCGAAGCACACCCCGAGGATTACGCGGCCCTGCGCGGTCTGTTTCGCCACGACCGCCAGGTCTCCGTGCATCAGCGCGACGCGTGGCAGGCGTTGAAGGCGCTGCTGCCTCCTTCGCAAAAGCGCGGCCTGGTGCTGATCGATCCGCCGTACGAGGATCCGCGGGAGTTCTCTCGTGCGGCTTCTGGGTTGACTCTGGCGCACGCCCGGTTCCCCACCGGCGTGCTGGCGGCCTGGTACCCCGTGAAACATCGCGCGCCGGTGCGGGCATTCTTCGATGCATTGTCGTTGCGCGACGTCATCACCGCCGAGTTGCTGTTGCGCGAACCGCTGGACCCCTCGCGGTTGAACGGCTGCGGGCTGGCGATCGTCAATCCGCCGTACCGGTTCGAGCGGGAAGCCCAGGTGATATTGGATGCGCTGCTGGAACGGCTCGGCGATCGCGAGCCTGGTGAGGCGGCGTTGGTCATGCGGCTGGCTGATGAGTGAGATCGCCATCGTAGGCGCCGGCGCCTGGGGCACCGCGCTGGCGGTCCAGGCGGCACGCGCGGGAAATGACGTCGTGCTGTGGGCACGCAGCGGAGCCGACGCCATCGAAGCGTCCCGCGAGTCGCCTCGGTTGCCCGGGATTTTGCTGCCCGAGCCGGTGCGTGTCATCGGCGATATCTCGTTGCTGTCCGGGATGGTGATCGCGGCGGTCCCGACTCAGTCGTTACGGGAGGTGCTGGGTGCGCTGACCAACGTGCGGGAACTGGTGATTTGCGCCAAAGGGATCGAGGCGGGAACGTTACGGCTGCCGCTGGAGATCGCCGCGCAAGTCCTGCCCGATACCGTCGCGGCCGTGCTGACCGGGCCCAATTTCGCGCACGAGATCGCGTCCGGACAACCCGCCGCCGCCGTTGTCGCCAGTCTGGATCAGGCGATGCGGGAGGCGGTGATGGCGCGCCTCGCCACGCCGTCGTTCCGGCTTTACGGCAGCGACGATCCGGTCGGGGCACAGGTCGGTGGCGCCGCGAAGAACGTCATCGCGATCGCGGCGGGCGCGGTTACCGGCGCGGGACTGGGGGAGAACGCGCGCGCGGCACTGATTACGCGCGGGCTCGCGGAACTGGCGCGACTGACCGTGGTACTGGGCGGGCGAGCCGAGACCGTGATGGGGCTGTCTGGGCTCGGAGATTTGTTGCTGACCTGTACCGGACCGGCGAGCCGCAATTTCTCGTTGGGTCTGGCATTGGGACGGGGCGAGACACTGACCTCGATCCTCGCGGCGCGGCGGGCGGTGACGGAGGGCGTGGCGACCGCACCCGCTTTGTTGGCCCGGGCCCAGGGTGTGGATATGCCGATTTGTCAGGCGGTGGCGGGATTGCTGGACGGGCGGACGACGTTGCGGGAGGCGATCGGCGCACTGCTGGCGCGGCCGCGACGGGATGAGTAATACCAATGCGCTTAATGACTGACGCATGCGCTTGCCCTTCCGTCATGGCCGGCCATCTATCGCGGCACGCGGTGAAAGAAACGACCGGCTCAATGGCCGACCCCTATCGGGGTTGCTCGGAACAGTGGGTCACGAGGCGCGCAGGTATAATTGAGTCACTCCTCGATCGTCACGCTCGGGTTCGAGCATCGGTGGGGCCATGCACACTGTTCGTTTCGGCGATTGAGCCAGCATGGCGGTGCCGCACCCACCCGCTGACCTTTACGCCGCCGTCCAGGCATGCCGCAACGCCAGCCCCAGTGCGTGGCTGAAACGAGGCGCATCGCACAACGGACTCATCCGGACCCGCGTACGCATCGCCTCCCGCAACTTCGCGAGGCCGGCGGGATCCCTGGCCCATTTCAAAGCAATGGCGCGATAGTCCGCCAGATCACGCGCCACCCAATCCGGGTAACCGGCATTGCTCAGATGGCTGGCGGAGTGGCGAGACGCGAAAATCTCCCCCGGCAGGGTCACGGTTGGCACGCCCATCCACAGGGCCTCGCAGGTTGTCAGTCCGCCGGAGTAAGGAAACGGATCCAGCACGAGGTCGATCTCATTGTAACTGGCGAGAAAAAGCCGGTGCGGCGATGATCCGCGCATTTCGACGCGAGATGCATCGATACCGAACCGGACGAACGACTCGAGGAACCGCGCGGCCGTCGGCGCGTCACCCAACTGATGCGTCTTCAGAACCAAACGCGATCCCGGCATCGCATGCAAGATTCCGCACCACGTCTCGATCGCCCTGGGGGTGATCTTGGCGATGTTGTTGAAACAACCGAACGTCACGAACCCATTCCGGAGCACCGGGGCTGACATCACGTCGGGCGCGTGCGGCGGCGGGCTGTAGCATACGTAGCCATCCGGCATCCGCAGCATCCGCTCGGAATACAGCGACTCCAGTGCCGGCGGCGTTTCCCAGCGGTCGGTCAGGAACCAGTCCATTTCCGGCAGTCCGGTCGAATGGTTCTGCATCCCGACCCACTTGATCTGCACCGGCGCGAGCCGTCGCGCGCAGGCCGTCATTCGCGCCGCGTCGCCGTGGCCGCCGAGATCGATCAGGATGTCGATGCCCAACTCGCGCGTTCGAAGCGCGAGGGCCTCGTCGTCGAGCGGGGCGACGTTTTCCCAGGACCGCGCCACGGTCTGGTAGCGCATGGCGATCGGATCTCCGGGCTCCGCCGCGCGCGACAGGCAAATGATCCGGAACGCGGCCGGATCGAGATGCTCGACGCCGGCGACCGTCAGCCAACCCACCGGATGCGTGCGCAAGGTGCCCGACAACAGCCCGACAGTCAGCACCCGGTCCCGGCCTGGGGCCTTCTTCGGAAACGGCAACGATCCGCGCGGCAATACAGCGGCGCACGCCTGGGCCGCGCGCAGCAGAGCCGCACCCGTCACCCCATCCTGATACGGCAATGCATTCGTCAGTGCCCGCCGCGGCAGCACCGCCGCCGGTTCCAGGGCGATCGCCGCGCGGGCCAGTTCCACCGCCTCATCCTGCAAGCCCAGACACACTGTCGCGCTGGCGAGGTTGCAGACAATCGACGCATACGGACCATGCCGATGCAGTACCTCGTGCAGCAGAGCGGCCGCATCGGCATGGCGATGCATGCGCATCAGCACGGTGGCGTGATCATTCATCAGTTGTGGATTGCGCGGATCCAACTCCAGCGCCTGGCGCAATGCCGCGTCGGCTGCCCCGGCGCGGCTGGTCCGCGTCAGGACAGCCGCGAGCAGCCGGATCGGTTCCCGCGCGTCCGGCGCGAGCGCCACCGCGGCCTCCAACGCGTCGATCGCGGGATCAAGCAAACCCATACGGTCCAGGATCAGACCACGCACCAGATGTGGCATCGGGTCGAGCGGATCGCGTTCGCTCAATGCTTCCAGCCGGGCGGCCTCCGCCATCCCACTTCCGGCGGCGAGTACGGCCGCGACCAACTGGTGGACGAGAGTGATCGATCGCGGTGCCAAATCCAACGCCCGTGTGAAGGCCGCGAGCGCCAGAGCCGGCTGCTCCGCGTCCGTGTAGGCGCGTCCCAGCGTGGGCCAGACGTCGGGGTCGCGCGGTGCGAGGCCGCAACAGCGCAGCAGAGGGATCGTGGCCTCCCGCGGCGCTCCGGCGTCGATCAACAGAGCGCCCAAGGCGAGCAGGGCCGGTTCACGGTTCGGGTTCAACGCCAGCACGGCACGGTACGCATCCGTCGCCGCGCTGTTACCATGTCTCCTCAGGCTGTCGGCCAGACGGGATAACGGTTCGTCCCAGTCCGGCAGCCGGTCCGCGAGACACCGCATCAGATCATGGGCGCGGTTTGTCTCACCCGCGCGATCGAGGTCGATCGCATGGTTCAACTGGCTCGCCGGCGAGCGGTCCGCGAGAACGGTGGCGCCGTCAGGCATCGTCGCGCGGACGCTCCAGCACCATCAGCAGGCCGACGACCGGACCGCCCGCTTCATAGCGCAAGGTCTCTCGCTCCAGCGCCAGACAACGAAAGCCCAAAGTATCGGCGGTCGACGCGACATAGCGGGCGGCGTGGGCGTAGCGGCCCATTCGTCCCAATGCCCAATCACCATTGCCGGGAATGGTACCGTCGTGATCGGGCACCAGTTCTTCGACTGAGAATATGAAACGACCGCCTGGCCGCAGTCGTTCGCGGACGGCGCTCAGCATTTCGTCCAGAGGACCGAAATAGCACATCAGGTCGGCGGCCAGGATCAGCCGCCACATCGCGGTGTTGTCGCGCAGCGCGTCGGGCAACCGTGCCTCTCGCAACGTGGCGTAAAGCGCCTTGTCGCGCGCCCGTTCCAGCATGCGTGGCGAGAGGTCGATCCCGGTGAGCGGGCCAACCGCGAGATCCGACAGCACGAGCGCGATCAGACCGGTGCCGCAACCAAGATCGAGCACCGGTCCGATGTTGGCCGCCGCCGCGAACTCGATCACGTGACGGCGGATCAGCCCAGGAGTGCGGTATCCCAGAGCGACGATATGGGCTTCGAACCGATCCGCGTCGCCATCGAACAGCGTCCGCACAAAATCGTGGGGCGCGCTCGGCGCGGTGGTCGCGAGATGCCGGATATGAGCGTCGCCGGGAGCCAGCTTCAACGCGTCGTTGTAGGCGATCGCGGCCTCCTCATGACGGCCCACACCAGACAAAGCGTGACCCTTCAAGGCGTATGTACTGGCGTCCGCCACGCCATCGACGCGGGCTTCCTCGCCGAGCCGTTCCGCCCGCGCGAACTCCCGGCGGCGGATACAAAGCAAGATGGCGGCGTTGCGCATCGCCCCCGACCCCGGCACGGTGCGGATCCCGTCGAACAGCGTCTCCAGCGCGGCATCCATGTCGCCGCTCGCGGTCAACGCCTGGGCCAGCACTTCGCGGGACACGGTATCATCCGGCGCGGCGGCGACCGCTTCGCTCAGACAGGAGACCGCGTCCGCGGGGCGGCCAAGTCGCAACAACAATTCCCCCAGAAGCGCCTTGGCGGCCGTATCATCGCGGTCGAGAACCACCGCCTCGGCCGCATCTCGTACCGCTCCCTCCAGGTCACCCATCCGAGACCGCAACTCGGCGCGGCATTTGCGCAGTCCGGAATGATCCGGCTCCGCACTCACCGCTCGGTCAAGGTCCGCCCCCGCATTGTCGAAAGTCCCGGCGCTCAGCGCCAGCCGGGCGGCGAGCACCGACAGCCCGGAAGACGGCTGTGTCAGGCCACGCGCCGCCGCCAGGAGTGGACGCGCGGCCCCAGGGCGACCCTGGTCGATCAATTGCTCGATCCGTTTCATCAATGCGCCGGCGTCGACCGTTTCGCGTGTATGATCCATTTGTTCGCCTTTTTTGGCTGGTCGCGGACCGGGGTGTCACGGATTGCCGGACAATCCCTCGGCGATCTGCTTGTTGATCGTAATCAGGAAGTCGAAATTCGGTTCATCGGAATCCATCTCCCGCTGCACCGTGAGGCCGATCGAAATGAGCCCGGCGCGGGTCTCCAGCGGCAACGGATTATCGCTATCCCGTAACAAGTCTGAAACTGTTGTCCAGAGCCGGCGGTTGTCCGCCAGCGCCCTGACCTGTTCGATCTGCCCGGATTGGCGCGCTGCCTGCAACCGGGCGATCACGAGATGGAAGATATCCGCCTCTTGTTGACGTACGGTCCTGTTGACCGAGGCGCTCGCATACGCTCGCGACGCCAAATGCACATTAGGCATGAGCTTCACTGATCCTTTCCGAAGTGCGGGACGAAACCGATGGCACGAAAGCCTCCTGTGCCGGTGCCGATCGGCCCAGTACGGTGTCTTCGTGATTGATGATGCGGCGAGTGAGCTTCAGTGCGAGGTAGCAATTATCAGCCGCCGCCGCGGCTTCCGCCCGGTCGAGAATTTCCCGTGCCAGCGCCGACGTGGTCGCCGCCTTGAAGGCCACGATCAACTCATGTGCCGCGATAAGCCCGTCGTGACGTTCTTCCTCCTCCCCGACATAAGCGGTTTGCAGGGCGAAATAGATCCGCCGCGCCGGTGTGTCGGCCTGCTCGGGCGTCATGATCTGCTTGCCGAACATGAAGCGCGCCTTCGCCACCAACTCAATCCGCGACCTCGTCCGAAAGCGGACGAGGGCGCCATTGATGATCATCGCCTCACCTGGGCGAAGCTCTAAAACCAATCCCGGCATGCGCGTTTCCCGCTCCGTTCGAGCCGCCGACGAGTGGGAGAAGTTCCCACTCGCCGGAAGGGCCACCGATGAATTACTTGAACAGGCTCAATAAAGCCGCCGGCGCCTGGTTGGCGATCGACAGCGACTGCGTGCCGAGCTGTTGCCGAATTTGCAGCGATTGCAACTGTGCTGCTTCCTTCGCCAGATCGGCGTCGACCAGCGAACCAATGCCGGTTTTCAGCGCGTCGATCTTATCGCTGTTGTAACTGACCTGGTTGTTGACATAGTTCGTCTCCGAACCAATGGCATTAAGCGCCGTGCTGACCGCGTTGAACTGGTTGATGAAGGTTCCGCCCGCGGTGATCAGCGCCGCCACGGTTGACGCGCCCGCCAATGTGGTCGCTCCGAAGCCGATCGAACCAAACATCGCCGACCCGCCGAACGTGGCGATGCCGTAAGTCGATCCTGATTCGTTACGCGCCACGGCGATCCGGCCGAAGTTGCCATTGCTTCCGGCCATATTGCCGATCAGCGTCTTGCCGTCATAGTTGGCGTCCTGAACGAACGTCTTCACGTTCGAGAGCATCGACGTATATTGCGCCGTGTAATTCGTCCGGTCGGCGCCGGTCACGCTGCTGTCAGACAACTTCACCAACACATTGCGCATGCTGGTCATGGTGTTGGAGATTTTATTGAGACCGGACATGGTCGTCGCCAGCAGACCTTGCGAACCACCAAGCTGTTGGTTGGCGCTGGTCAGCGCGCCCACGGTTGAGCGGATGCCTTGCGCGATCGCATAAGCGGCACCGTCGTCAACGGCGTCGGCCACGCGATAGCCGGTCGAGACCTGCTTTTGCACTGACTGAAGCATGGAGTTGGTGGCATTCAACGATTGCAGCGCGATCATTGCGCTGCCATTGGTATTTACGGAGTTGATGGGCATGGCTTGTTACCTTACCTTATCGAGATTTCACTGGTACCCGGGTTTTTCCGGGGAATAAGCGACCATATCGTGAACTCCTTAATAAACCGTGAATAACCAACATTACGTTATCAACCCGCCGGGAGAAATTTCGCCAGCGACATGCCGTTCGCGGCGGCAATCAACTGATACGACTCCTGTAGTTGCGTTTGTGTGAGTGAAAGGTTGGACAATGTCGTCGCCATGTCGACTTCCCGCGCCGACGACAACTGTGTACTCAACACCGTGGAGGTGTCGCTCAATGTCGTGCTCAGGATGGTAAGGTTGGATTGTTGTTGACCCAGAATACCCACGTCTGTCGACATCGCCGTGATTGCGCCGGTCACACTCGTCTGCGTGTCGGAGATCAAAGCCGCGAAGTTCGGATCGCTCGCCTGCCCGCTGGTCAGCGACCCGACTGTGGCCAGCGCTCGCATCAGATCACGCATGTATGACCCAGTGGTCGAAGTTCCGGTCGACACCGCACTGGTATTGCCGCTCGCGAGCAGGCCGATCGTTTGCGATTGGCCATCTCCGGTTGAAACCGATGGTGGTGACAGCCCGGTGGTTGGCTGCGACATATAAGTGGAAAATGGTGAGGTGCCGGCGGCGTTTGAACTCGCCATCGTCAACGTCGCCGCCACCGTCACCGCCGATCCGTTGGTGGACAAACTACTGACCGCGGCGGAAATCTGCGTGAAGAAGCCGGAGGTCGTGATGTTGTCCGGGTTGGGCACCGGTGGGTTCGACGAATCCTGACCCGCGAACACATAGGTCCCACCGTATTGGGTGTTCAATAAATCCCCCACCTGCGCCAGATCGCTCCGCGCGTTCGCGGCGATGACATCGATCCCAGTTGAATTAAGGCTGGTGAGATTGGGCATTTGCGCCAGCAAATTCGCCGCGATCGAGCTGATTTGCCGCATCGCCGTCTGCGTGACCGAGGCAGGCCCGCTGGCGGCCGCGATATTGCTCTGCGTGACCTGCAGGTTGTCGATCCGCGGGCCGAGCGCCAGCGCGATTGACGCGGTACCGTTCAGTCCGGCATAGGTATTGGAGATCATGCCGCTGCTGGCCTGCTCGGTCAGCGTATCAAAATTCTTCTTGAGATCATGCCGCTGCTGGCCTGCTCGGTCAGCGTATCAAAATTCTTCTTGATCAAGGTCAGGCCGGCGGTCAGTTGGCCCAGCGCCGAAAAGCCCATGCCGGAAATCGACCCGCTCACTGCACCACCTGCAGCAGTTGGGCGAACATCGCCTGTGCCGCGGTGATGATCTTCGCGTTGGCGCCATACGCGTTCTGTAACTGAATCATATTCGACATCTCGGTATCCATGTTCACTCCCGACACGGCGGTCATGTTCTGGTTCAGCGTCGTCTGCACCGTCACCTCGGTGCTCAATTGGCTGGTGGCCGCCGCGCTTACCGCGGCCTGTGCCGAGACCAGCGAGGTGGCGTTATCGGCGAGCGTCGCCGGCGCCGCGTATGGAGCGTTGAGTGTGCCGTCCGGTCCGAGGCCCGCCGTGGCGGTCGCCGGCTGTGCCACGCCGGTTTGCGCCTGTGCGCCCATCGCGAAGTTGAGCACGCGGTTGATGAGATCGGCGAAGCCGGCTGGCCCGCCCGCGAGATTGGCGGTGAACGCCGACGCTCCGGTAGGCGAACCCGCCACGTCATGGGTGCCGTCGCGCACCAGCGACCGACGCTCCGGTAGCCGAACCCGCCACGTCATGGGTGCCGTCGCGCACCAGCGACGTGTTCGCGATGACCGCCGGGTTGACCTGGATCTCCGCCGCGAACCCGACGTAGCCGGACTGCGCTGGCGCCCCACCCCCCACCGGCACGTTTCCGTTGGGATCGGAAAACAACGTCAGTCCCTGGGCGTCGAACCTCGAGGCGAGCGATTGGGAAAATTCGTCGAGCTCGCCTTGAAACAGCGGCAAGGTGGTGTCGCGCAACGCGATGTCGGAGCCCAGTCGACCGCCCTGCAGTTGGCCGGTGATGTCGACACCACCGACGGTGATCGGCGGCAGGCCGCCGCTGGCGTAGGACGCTCCCGCGCCGATCGTCGCACTGGTCGTTTGAACCGGAGTGGTGTTCGCCTGCGTCGGCAACTGGGTGCCCGACGTGGTGGTTATGATGAGGCCCCCGTTCGGCTGGTTCAGTGTCCTGATGCCAACCAGATTACTGAGCGCATGCACCGCCGCGTCACGCTGATTTTCCAGGTCCGCCGACGATTGGCCGGTGCTCCGCGCGTTGATGATCCGGTCGTTCAATAATCCGATTTGGCTCAGATTGGAGTTCATGCTCGTCACCGCGGCAACGATGTCGGTCTGCGCCGCCTGGCGCTGTTGCGTGTAGCCGTTGCTCAATGTGTTGATGCTGCCGGTCAGGTTGCCGGCGGCCGAGACCACCGCGGATTGTTGCGCGGCGCTGGAGGGATCGCCGAGCAAGGTGGAAAACGCGGACTGGACCTTGCCGAGCAGACTACCGAGATCATTGCCGGTGCCTGGCGATCCTTGCAGCGCGTCGATCGTCCGCAGGCTGGTCGTGGTGGTCGTCAGCCCGGAGACCGTGGTGTCCTGCTGGAACGTTGCCTGTTGCAGCGCCAGATTGATCGCGCGTGTCGCCGCCTCGGTCTGCACGCCCATGGACTGCGCGCCGGCGACGAGGCTTTCCTGATTCGGCGTTTCGACGCTGTAGTCGGGTGTGCTCGCGTTGGCGACATTGTTCGAAACCAGACCCAGTTGGGTCGTGATGTTCGCGAGACTCCCGGTGGCGATCGACAAGGCACCATTCAGGTTCATGGCGGTTTACTGTTTCATGGCGATCGTCGCCTGCAACATGTCGTTCGCCGTGGTCACCACCTTGGTGTTCGCGGAATAGGCCTGTTGCGCGACGATCAGCTTGGAGAACTCGGTGGCGATATCGACGTTGGAACTCTCGACCGAGCTGACCACGAGACTGCCGGCGCCGTTGGTGTTGACCTGTTCCGCCAGCGGATCGCCGGAACCGGTGGTCGCGGTGAACGACTGGCCGTTCTGTCTTTGCAACGAATTCGGTGCGTTGAACGTCACCAGCGGCACCTGGCCGATCGTGCGGGTCTGGCCGTTGTTGTAGTTTACCACGATGGTGCCGTTGGCCTGCGTCGAGACTCCGGCGTAATTGCCGGGCGCCACGCCGTCCTGACTCAGACCCTCGAGATTATAGGTGGTGCCGGCATACTGCGTGACGCCGCTGGCGCCGCCGTATGTTCCGACATTCAGGTTGACCGTTTGCGGCCCCGAGCCGAAGTCCATGACCATGCTCATCGTCGCGGCGGTTCCGGCGGCATATCCAGCCGTGGCGATAGTGCCAGTCGCGCCGCCGATCTGGCCGATGGTTCCGGCGGGAACCGGATTACCGGTCAGGATCGGGCCGAACTGCACATCGGCGGTTCCAACAGCGGGTGTGGCGGCGGTCGGCGCCGTGACTGTCACGGTCCAGTCGTTCGCCGCGTTCTGCGACCAGCCCAGGGTGACGGTGTGGGCGGTGCCGAGGGAGTCGTACACCGTGATGTCGGAGGAAATCGGCGAAGCGAGAGTGGCGGTTCCGGCGGCCGGCGTGGCCGGAAGATTCGCGGAAAGATTGACATTCGACGTGGCGACCGGGTTGAGCGCGGTCTGCGCGACCTGGATCGGCACCAGGGCATTCTGATTGACGATCCCGGTGATCGGGTCGGCGACCCAGCCATTCAGGAACTGACCCGCGCTGTTGACCATGTAGCCTTGGTTGTTGAGCGAGAAGTCACCGGCGCGCGAATAGAATTGCTGCGGATTGAACGTCGGCTTGCCAGCGACCACGCCGGTCTCCTGCGACACCGCGAAGAACCCCTGGCCCGCGATGGCGACGTTCAGCGGACTGTCGGTCTGCGTGATCGTGCCTTGCACGTCGTTCACATAACTTGGCCTCGCCACGACCGCGCCGGGATCGTTGCGCGTGGCGGTGCTGGTGGTGAGGAAATCGACGAACGAGGTATCAACGCGCTTGAAGCCAACTGTCTGGCTGTTGGCGACGTTGTCGCTGATATCGCCGAATGCGTTGGATTGCGCCGTAAGACCGCTGATCGCGCTGTTCATCGCGCCGAACAAAGACATTGGGAAGGCTCCTGACTTGCTGCCTGACAGTCTCCTCGCAAGCGGCGTGCCGGGATTAAGTCACTGGAAACCAGGAACTTTCTTGCTGCGATGAGCGGAGGAGCGTGACTCCCGGCATATTTTGCCGGGCAATATCCGCCGTCGCCCTCGACCGGCTGATTGACGAACGCGTATTTGAGACCGGGCGCGGTCAACCGCGGAGCGAGACGTTGACAGGCTCGTCCCACGCGGACCCAGTGGTCGGGGTCGCTTCGCTCCGAAACGACGATCGCGATGCCGGCGGAAGAACCCAGATGACGCGCGTACTTGTCATTCTTCGCCGCTCATTCTTCGCCGCGGCGCTGAACGACCAGTCGAACAAGGTTGGTCCGAGCCAGGCCGGAATGATCGGATTACCGCTTGTGGCGGCGAACAGGCCATCGACCGCCGTGATCGACTGGTGCGGGGGTTAAGCGCGGCCAGAGCTTAAGTTCCCGCATGAACCTGGCGTCCGCCATTCGCATCGTGTTGCCGGCGACGATCAGATCGCGCACGCGCTCGATCCGCGGCCGCCATCTGGACCATCGGAATGACCCGGATCCCGCGGGAGGAAATCAGTCCGGATCACGCCCGCGAACCGATGCATAGCCACTCCCGAATGCCGAGTCCCGTTTCTGGAACGCGGATTTCACCCCGTGCTCGCGCATATGCGCCTTGAACGCGACAGCCTTGGGCGCGAGGTGGCCGCGGGCGTCGATCTCGGCTCCGATCCGCTGCAACGTGCGGGCGCCCATCAGTTCCAGCCCCAGATTGACGAGACGCTTGTTGGCGGACAGCAGATGCGGGTCCACCAGCCCCATGCGATCCGCCAGCCGCATGACCTCGGTTTCGAGCTGATCCGCCGGATAGGATTTCAACGCGAGGCCGATCTCGGCGGCATCCTTGCCGGACAGGCTGTCACCGGTCAGCAACAGGCGTTTCGCCCATTGTGGGCCGCAATGATACAGCCACATGCTGCCGGGCGGCGTGCCCAGATCGCGCACCGGCGGAAAGCCGATGCGGGCGTCGTCGGCGACGATGATCATGTCGCAGAACCACGCCAATTCCGTCCCAATCCCAATGCACGTCCCATGTACCTGGGCGATCACCGGCTTGTGCATGTCGAACAGCTCGACGCGTAGCTTCTGCCCCTGCTCCAGGCGCCAGACATCGTCGTCGATCTCGGCGCGGCCACGATACTCCGGGCCGCGGCCGGAGGAGTATTCGTTCAGGTCCGCTCCGGCGCAGAAATGCGGGCCGGCGCCGCGCAGCACGACACAATGGACGGGATTGTATTCGTCCGCCTCCTTCAGCGCGGCGTTCAGTTCGCGCAGCAACAAACCGCTGAGCGCATTGCGCCGCTCCGGCCGGTTGAGTGTCACGATCGCGGTGGTGCCTTTGACCTCATAGGCGACTTGCTCGAATTGCATTGTTTCCTCCATCGGTTCAGGGTCGATCAAAGGCAAGGATGGGCAATGACGCAAGAGCGCGGCCGCTTGCCTCTCGTCGCGCACGCCACGCCAGCTGCTGGCACGGCACGAATTGCTTTCACGATCCAGCACGCGCGATTGCAAGGGCCAATTGATCGATCAGAGTCCGCGGTCAGGCATCCACGCCGCAGAGCATTCCTCGTGCGGACCGCATGTCCGATCCTGTTCAAGGTAGCATCGAGGGCTACCAAACCCGCGCGGCTTCAGCCGGTTGAGCGTCATGATAACGGTGACGCAGTGGACCTCACAGGCTATAGGGTCGAATTGCATTGTTTCTTTTTTTGGTTCACGCTTCGATCAGATCCGCGAGGCGCACCACAACCGGATCAAGAGTACGGCCATGGCGACGGAGAAGCCGGCACAGGATTGGAGGACACACCATGAAAATCGCGCGTATCGAAACCTTCCTGTTCGACCCTGGCCTGGCGAAGAACCTGCTGTTCTGTCGCGTCGAGACGGAGTCCGGCGTGCACGGCTGGGGCGAAGCCTATGTCACCCCCGGCAAGGAACAAGTGATCGAGCACCTGTTGCAGGTCATGGCGAAATACATGATCGGCCGAAGCGCGCACTCCATCCGTCACAGCGCGCAGGTGATCTTCGACGATTTCGCGATGCGCCGCGCGTCGCTTGATCTGCTGTCGGCCTGGAGCGCGATCGAAATCGCCATGTGGGACATTGTCGCCAAGGCCGCCGGTCAGCCGCTGTACAATCTGCTCGGCGGTCCTTCGCGTGAGCGGGTGAAGGTTTACGCCAACGGCTGGTCCTCCGGCACCGAATCGATCGAGGCCAATCTGGAACGTGCACTGAAGGTGAAGGAAGCCGGCTTCACCGCGTTGAAATGGGATCCGTTCCCCGGACCGTGGCGCAATTTCATCCACCGCGAGGACGAGGATCACGTGGTTCGTTACGTCCGCCGCATGCGGGAAACCCTTGGGCCCGACTTCGGTTTGCTGGTCGAGGTGCACCGAAGGCTCGCACCGATGCACGCGGTTCGGATCGGTCAACGCCTCGCGGAGTTCGACATCGGCTGGTACGAGGAACCGTGTTTGTGCGACAACATCGAGTTGGTCGCGGAGGTGCGGCGCGCTCTGCCTGGCACGCCGATCGTGACGGGTGAGGCGATTTATTCGAAGGAAGCGTTCGCTCAGGCACTGACGGCGCGAGCAGCCGACATCATCAATCCAGATATCTGCAACTGCGGCGGCATCAGCGCGATGCTGGACATCGCGGCGATGGCGCAGCCGCACGCGGTGGCGATGGCGCCGCACAACTACAATTCGACGCTCGTTGGTCTGGCGGCGACGGTGCAATTGTCGGCGGTGATCCCGAATTTCTGGCTGGCTGAGTGTTTCATCAATCTGAAGCCGGCATGCGATGAGATCGCGATTCAGCCACTGACGGTGAAGGACAGCTTCGTCGAGCTGCCCACGACGCCAGGTCATGGGATCGATATCGACGTGGCGAAGCTGCGCGCGAAACCATATCGCGACATGGGGGCGCGGACCGGCAAGGCCCTGCGCAGCTACACGGAGGAGTTTCCGCGCAAGCACTACCAGGTCGCGGCGACCCGCACCGGGTATTAAGGGCAGCTGGAAAGCCGGGCCAATGGTATCAAAGTCCCGGAGTGGCCCAGGAGGCGCCCCTCTCGGGCCGCACCGGCGTCCTTGAAAAGGCCGGCACGGTTGCGCGTCTTTGAGGTTTCGCAACAACGATCGAGCGTCCCGGCGGGCCGACCCTTGACCCCTTGCCGCCAGTCTGATCCCCTGCCCAGGGGGAAAAGCACCATGCGCATTCACAACCTGTATGAAGACGAAGCCGGCGTTTCGCATTTCCGCGATGTCGAGGTGGAATGGGCAGAATCGCGGCAATCGAACAAATTCTCCTCGCGCCAGCCGGCCTCCGGCATCGTGTTCCGTGAGACAACGAAGGATTACACCGTCGACTGGCATCCCGCGCCGCGCCGGCAATACGTGATAAATCTGGACAGCGCCGTGCACATCACCGCCGGCGACGGCGAAACGCGCTTCATTGGACCCGGTGAAGTCGTGCTGGTGGAGGATATCACCGGCAAAGGCCATATCTCCAAATTCGTCGGCGGTGCCATGCGCCGGTCGATCTTCGTGGCACTGGACTGAGGCAAAGCAACATGTATCTCAACAAATTCGCCGCCGGCTCGTCGCCCGAGGATATGACCGGAACGGATGAGTTTCGCAGCCTGCTCGCCAGCGCCACCGAACTTGGCATTCCGCACGATCCGGCGATCTCTTACCGGTCATGCAACATCGTTCTGCGGCGGCAGCGGTTCCATTTCCTGGAGTGGGGCGACCGCGATGCGCCGCCCATCGTGCTGCTGCACGGCGGCCATCAGTCGGCGCATTCGTGGGATCTCGTCAGTCTGCATCTGGCACAACACTACCACGTCCTGGCGCTGGACCAGCGTGGCCATGGTGACAGCGAGTGGGCGCGCGACGTTGAGTATACGAACGATGCCATGTCGCTCGACGCGCTGGCGTTCCTCGACGCGATGGGACTGGAAAAGCCGATCCTGATTGGGCATTCGATGGGCGGTCGTAACAGCATGCTGCTGACAAGGCGGGACCCGTCGCGCCTGCGGGCTCTGGTGATCGTCGATGTCGGCCCGGAGCTGTCCGAACGAGGCCGCGCGACGATCGCCGGCTTCGTGCAGGAGAATCAGGAGTTCGAGAACCTGGAGCACTTCGTCGAGAACGTGCGCAAGTACGATCCGTACCGCCCGCGCGAGCACATCGAACGCACGGTCAGATACAACATGTTGCAGCGCGCCGACGGCAAGTTCGTCAGCAAGTGCGATTCAAATCCGCGCCGGCTTGGCATTGTTCGCGGCCAGGGTCCGCTGGAGAACATCACGCTGGAGGACGCCGGATCGTTCCACTTGCCGGTGCTGGTGGTCCGCGGGGAGCGATCGAACATCCTTGCCCCGGACGCGGCGGAGCGGTTCCGTGATGCGTTGCCGAATGGGCGGCTGGTGACGGTGCCGAACTGCGGTCACAACGTGCATGGGCAGAACACGCTGGGATTTATTGATGCGTTGAGGGAATTCTTGCGGGGCCTGGACGCGTCACCCCGTCATCGCGGGGAGTGAGACGACCCCGGCCGGGCCCAGAGGGAGATTGCTTCGCTACACCCCATGACGGGGGCAGTGATCAGGGCTCAAGGATCTTCCAGTACGAGTCCTTTTTAATGATATTGCCATCCCGGAAGGAATAAAAATCGCACCCGCGGACTTCAATTCGCACACCACCCGGGGTCGTGCCGGTCAGCAGCCAGTTGCTGATGCCGGTGTCGCCGCACACGAAATGCTCAAGATTTCCGTAATGTACATCCGGCAGTCCGACGAAGCGGCTGCCGAATGGGAACGGGCCCCTGGGCATTTCGAGCACGCAATCGTCGGCGACGTACGCCATGAACCGGTCCAGATCATGCGCATTGAACGCATCCGCCAGAGCTTGCAGCACATCCACGGAGACAACCTGGCCCATCGACCTCTCCCGACACGACCAACGGCCTGGGCCCGACGCTGAAACGAATTCGTAACGCCTGACACCGCCCGCGCACCGGCCAGTGCGAACGACCGCACATTCCACACCTGTCCCAATCCCCGTGAAAGCATTGTGCGAGCATTTGCGGCCTATCTCAGAGCCATGCACCCCGGCACCTCCGTCGATGCGCCCATCCTCCAGCGGCTCAGAGCCCGCCGCGCCCGAACGCGCCATCTCCAGGAACGCCCATGCCCATGAGCGCCGGAAGGTTTGCGGATGAGCGTCTGATCAGGCCGCGATCGCTCCCGGTTTCAGCCACGATGCGAGGCCTCGATCCGGCCGCCGTCATCGCGTTCGGCGTGATGTTCGCGCTCGTGGCATGCCTGCCGCCGATCCTCAACGACGGCGATACGCTCTGGCAGATCCGCACCGGTGAGTGGATCCTGAACCACCTCGCCATCCCCTCGGTCGACCCGTTCTCTTACACCGCCGGCGATCGGCCCTGGTTCGCGCATGAGTGGCTCGCCGAGACCCTGATGGCGCTGGCGTGGCGGGCCGGGCAAATGCAAGGCGTCATGGTCCTCGCGGCCACCGCCTCCGGGCTGACCGCCGCCGTGCTGCTGCACCATCTGCGGCGGTTTCTGCCAGGCATCTACGCGGTGCTGGCGCTGATCGTCGCGCTGGCCAACGCCGCGCCGTCGATGCTCGCGCGGCCGCATTTGCTGGCGTGGCCGTGCCTCGCGATTTGGTGCGGAGGCCTTGTCGCCGCGCGCGCCAACCGCTCCGCGCCATCCTTCGCGCTGCTGCCGGTGATGCTGCTGTGGGTCAACCTGCACGGCAGCTTCATGGTCGGGTTGCTGCTGCCCCTCGCTTTTCTGCTGGAAGCCCTGTTCGACCCCACCGCCAACCGCCGCGTCATCCTCGCCTGGACCGCCTTTATCCTCGCCGCCTGGGTTACCGCCCTGCTGAACCCCGACTTCCTCGCCGGCGCGCTGTTCCCCTTCCACATGGTCGGCATGCGCAGCCTGACCTGGATCGGCGAGTGGCAACCCACCGATTTCAGCCGCGTCCAACCGCTGGAGTTGATGATCCTCGCCGGTCTCGCGCTTGGCCTGGCGGGCAAAGTGAGACTGCCGCCAATCCGGCTGCTGATGCTTCTGGGCCTGATCCACGGCGCGCTGTCGCATGGCCGGAACGAGCAATTGCTCGGCATCGTCGGCGTGCTGATCCTGGCCGAGCCGCTTGGTGCGAGCCTCGGCCGCGGCCATGCGGCTCCGTTGCACATCGGGTGGCACCGCGCCGCCGCCGGTGTCGCATTGATCGCCGCCATTGGATTGGTCGTCCGGCTGGCCATGCCGCTCAACCCCGAGCGCACCGGCGCGGCGTTCGCGGCCACAATCGACCGCGTGCCGGCGGATCTCCGGCTCAAGCCGGTATTGAACGGCTACAGCCTGGGCGGAGAGCTGATTTTTCTGGGCTTGCGCCCGTTCATCGACAGCCGAGCCGACCTGTACGGCGACGCGTTTCTGAGCCAATATCACCGCATTACCTGGCCAGATCGTGACGCGCTCGACCGCGCGCTGGCCGAGTATGGGATCGCATGGACGATTTTTCCGTCAGGCGAGCGGATCGTTCCGCTGCTGGACAAGGAGCCCGGCTGGCGGCGTTTGCTCGAGGAGGATGGGATGGTCATCCATGTGCGCGACGATCCGGTGGCCCGATGAGACCACAGCCGCATCAGGAAGCGGTCGACATCCGTCCGGGCATCGGTTGGCCAGCCGGCGGATAATACTGGGGGGCCTCCCGGCGATCGAACATTCCGTAATCGCGGATGATGCGCACATGCCGGTGGCGCGTCGCCGCTCCAACCAGACTTCCCGGTTTCCAGAGCCGGGCCGCGGCCGCGTCCCGCCATGACGCGACGACCAACAATTTGCCGGGATTGTAGATGCTGTCATACGGCAAACAGTCGATGAGAGCGTCGGGCCCGTCCCGCAAGCCGAGACCCGCGAGCCAATCGCCGCCCGGTTTTTCGCTCTCGGGCCGGATCTCACTGATCGTGACGACTTTCGCGGCCCCGGTTTCGGTTTCGTCGAAGCGGATCTGCGCCGGAGCATCGCCGGAGAGGTCTGAGTCGGCCGTGATCTCACCGACCCGCAGGTGATAGTCCTGGAAAATCTCCAACCGTCCTTTCGCCTGGACCTCGTGGTGGGTGTCGAGCGTGCGCCACCGGATCACCGCTTTTTCGTCGCGCCAGAACGACAGCGACAACACGCGCTCGTTATTGTCCGTGCTGGCGAAGCGTTCGACGTCGATGAACCCGTCGATCTTCTCGAGCGAGGGCTTCAGGAAGGCCGCGAGGCCGAGGTATTCTCCCCGGCGTTCCGGCTTCGGTTCGACTTCGAATATGACCGCGAACATGGGTATTCCTCCGTTTACCGCTTTGTTGGGCGCGCGTTGTTATTGGGCCTCGGCTGGAAGTGCGCCGTTCCCCAAAATGAACGCCTCCGCCTCACGGTCAAGCGCGAGCGGCAGGATCGAGGGCACCATCTGTGTTTTCGACGGCGGTTGGCGGAATGGTCCGGGCACGGTTCGCATGCGTCAGACCACTGTCCCGTCACCCGCCAACCATGCCCTGTCGTTGACTGTCGCTGACCGCGGCTGACCGGAGGGGGGAACGACCGGCGACCTATGCAGCTCCTTGGGTCGGGGCATGGCTGACTTCGGTTCTACATCCGGCGCGGAACGTTGGCCGTTTGGTAAAGCACGCCGACGATAACCGGAAAAGTGGGATCATGGGCAAACCAGAAGCGGCCCGCGCCGAAAAGCCGATTAACGCCAAAGCATATCCTTACGGGCCGTCTTCCCCGCGGCAGCCTTGGCCTCAAGCCGGGCAAGGCTATTCTGGAGGTCGCGCATGACCACATCGCCAGGAACAATTCGGCCAGCGACCAGGTCGGCGTCGCTCTCCGCAAGCGCCCCAAGCCACTTGGAGGGGGCGATGTCAGGGGTCGGGGTGTCCGTCCATAGGGAGAAGATAGCCGGACGCGGCCCCGCGTTCCAGCCTTTGTCACTGATCGAGGCCGGAGCGGCGGAGGCTCTTCGCCAAGCGCCAGCACGTGACCCGCGCGTTGTGGGCAGCCACACCTGGGTTCAAGGTTAATCCGTGAAGGACGACGCAGCGG
>CALFNB010000522.1 GCA_937902425.1 uncultured Acetobacteraceae bacterium
GCACCCAATCTCTAAGCGATTCCAGATGGTTGTACCATGCCCGTTTGCGAATCCCTGCTATGCAATGAATAAGATGGGCTAGTGCGTGAGGTATGGGATTGCGCCCCGACGTGTCTACAAGTCAAACGTCCTTTTTCCTGGACCTCGCACGCCGCAATCGCCACCTCCGGAGTATGCGAAATCCTTCGCCTATCAACGCTCCGATGATCGCAAACATTAAGTTTGTTGATACCGAGACCCAATATCCGGCACGATTTTCGCTGCGTAGCTCCCCACGAAGCGCTTGAGCAACTGCTGAAACTTGTTCCGAGCTTAGAGTGCTGAGCCGCTTGGCTTCGTCAGCGTCCCGTTGAAGCCCTTCGACCAATGCCTTCCTCTTAGAAATCTCCTGTTCTATGCTAGATATGGTTTGAGCTGCATCATTAAGGGATTCGGTTAACGCAAGGATTCTAGTCTCCAGAGTTTGATCCTCGGTTGTTTGAGGCAAATTATGAAGAGCAGAAAGAACCCTTGAAATGCTTTGCTCGGTTTTGTCCGAAATGACGGTAAAAACCAACGTCAGAAGCACGGTGGCTAATAGGAACAACCACTCCAAAGCAGGCCTAAATGTCTGCGCAATAACGCCAGAAGCCACATCATCTTTCAAGTCTCGAAATCGTGCTGTGGCTGACATCGTAGCTGCGCGCAATCTCCCGCAACGTCTCGTCGCCACGTTCGCGGCGCTGGATCGCCTCTTTCATCTGGTGCGGGGTGAGTTTGGGCTTCGGCCCCATCTTCACGCCACGCGCCACGGCGCGCGCTCGGCCTTCGCTTGTCTTGGCGTGGATCAACTCACGCTCAAACTCGGCAAGGCTGCCTAGAACCCCTAGGAGTAGCCGCCCGTGGGCGGTCGTGCTGTCGGCCCATGCGTCGCCAAGGGATCGGAAATGCGCCTTGCGCTCCGCGATCGCCGCGACGGTGTTCAACAGATCACGGGTCGAGCGGGCCAGTCGGTCGAGCCGCGTCACCACCAGCACGTCACCGGCCGCCAGCTTGTCCAGCGCACGACGAAGGGCGCGGCGGTCTGACTTCGCGCCGCTTGCCACTTCCCGGAACACATGGGCGCAACCGGCCGCGCGTAGTTCGGCAACCTGTGCCGTCACGGTCTGGCCGTCCGTCGAGACTCGGGTATAGCCGTATTTCATGGGTCTAACCTGCACCTAATTTGTGCACCGGAAAAGCCCTTTGTTTTCAAGGCTCCGATTTTGGTGCACGTCTCTTGATTCATGCAACGAACCCCCAGGACTGTTGCCGAATCAGTGGGGTGACCGAATGTGGAGGCATCAAGCATGCTTTGAACGTTCGCCGCCGCCGCGCCTCCTCCCGTCGCCTCACCAAAGCCGCCGCACGCCATACGCGTCAAACCGTGTCAAACCGTTGCTCGTTCGACACCAGGACCATATCATCGGCCATCGCCTGCGCCACCAGCATCCGATCGAACGGATCCCGGTGCGGCCCAGGGAGAGCCCCGGCCATCTGCCCATGCGCGAAGGAAACCGCCATCGGAACAAATCCCTGGCCTTCCACGGCGGCGGCGAGATCAACGGCGATGGCACCCGCGTCGGGCAAGCTTGCCAATCCGAACCTTGGTGGTGATCTCCCACGCCGATGCGGCGCTGACGAACACATCGTTGCTTGTATCGCCGATCGCGTCTCGGGCCGAGGCCGAGAGCGACATATCCCCGAGCAACCACCAAAGCAGCGTGTGTGTGTGTCGAGCAGCAGGTTCAAGACCTGTTGCTGCCATGCCGCGAGTTCTTCCTCTGGCAAAGGTTCGAAAAACCCGGGCCCGACTGAGAACTTGCCGCGCAACGCGCCGAACTGGCGCTTCGGTACAACGGCATGGTATGGCACGATCTTCGCGATCGGCACGTTGCCTCGGACCAATATTATCTCTTCGCCCGCCTCGGCGCGGGCGACGAGTTGCGAGAGAGTCGCTTTCGCGGCGTGGATGGTCACGGTTTTCATGGCTACACTCTTGACCAGGCGAGTTTAGCCAGGTTCGTGACTGATGGCGAAAAATTCCCTGCCCAGAGATATCGCGCGTACCCGAGGTAGCGAGGACAGTCCGCTCCAGCGGCGCCGCAATTCCGGCGCCCCCATTCGGACAACCTCAGGCGGCGGCGAACTTGCCGCGGCCGAACACCCGATCGAGGTCCTCGGCCGCCGCTTTGTCGAACGCCGTCGTCGCGGCGCGCACCGCGTCGACCTTGGCCAGCGCGGCCTTAACCGCCGGCCGCTCGCTGATCGTGGCGACCCACTTCATGGTGTGTGGCAATTTCGACGCTACCGGCTCACCCAGCAGCGCCGGGATGTTGCGCGACCACGGATACGTGGCGATGTCGGCGATGCCGTATTCCGCGCCGCCCAGATACGGCGACGCGGCGAGGCGCTGCTCGATGACCTCGGAGACGCGGATCGCCTGCGTTGTGTATCGGCTTTTGGCGTAATCGTTGCCGCCGGGTGCGAAACGAATGAAATGCACGTGCTGGCCGAACATCGGACCGACGGTCGTCATTTGCACCATCATCCACTGGATCGCGTCATACTTCGCCGCGATGTCCTTCGACAGCAATTCGCCGGTCTTCTCGGCGAGGTAGAGCAGGATCGCGCCGGACTCGAAACAGGTGTAGGGCTTGCCGCCGGGTCCATCGCCATCGACGATCACCGGCACCTTGGCGTTCGGGTTCAGCTTCAGGAATTCGGCGTCGAATTGCTTGCCGGTGAACACGTCGACCGGCGCGACCTCATAGGGCAGGCCGAGTTCTTCCAACGCGATGTAGATCTTGACAACGTTGGGGCTGCCCATGCCGTAGAGCTTGATCATTGGTTCCTCCATTGGTTCGCGGTCCGGAGCATCGCACAGCGGCGAGGGCAGGGGGAAGCGGCCGCGAAAGCTGTCACCGTTCGGTCATACCGCGCCGCGGCTTCACTGAGGCTGAGGCTCGATGTCCCAGGCGTTGGTCCGCTCCTGCATCCGGGCGTGGAATGTCAGCCCCTTGCGCACAGCCCAGATGTTCACCTGATGGTGCAACGGAATGATCGGCATGTCGGGCATCGCCAGCCGTTCCGCCTCCCGATACAGCGATTCACGTTTGTCCTGATCGATCGTCGCCAACGCCTGCTCGATGATCGTGTCGACTTTCGGGTTGGAGTATTTGTCCGGCAAGAACACCGCGCCGCGGCCCTTCGCCGGATCGGAGGTCGCGACGAGTTCGATCAGATCGCTGCTCGCCTCCCCGGTATCGGACGCCCACCCGGCGAGGTGCATGGAGAATTCGGCCCGCAATACCCGAGTGAAAAACGTGGCGGCGGGCATCACCTCGACCTTGGTCTTCACGCCGATGCGCGTCCACATCTGCGCGATCGCCTCCACCAATTTAGCGTCGTTAACGTAACGGTTATTGGGACCATGCACGGTCAGTCCGAAGCCCAATGGATAGCCCGCTTCGGCGAGCAGCTTCTTCGCGCGCTCGGGGTCGAACGGATCCACCGGGATCCCGGGTTCGTAGCCGCTGAGGCCTTCCGGCATCAATTGACCGGTCGGCGCGGCGTAACCATCCATGACGTGGTCTTTCAGCCCGTCGCGGTTGATCGCCATCGACAGCGCGCGGCGCACGCGCGGATCGCGCAGCGGGTTCACCTCCAGCGGTTTGTCGGCCGGATCGGTCACGAACGGCGTAACCGTGCGGGACGCATCCGGCGCCAGATAGATCAGGCGCTGGCCTTGCATGGCGATAATGGTGACTTTTGGATTGGCTTTCAGGCTGGCGACATCAGTGGTTGGCACCTGATCGATGATATCGGCATCGCCCGCGCGCAGGGTGGCGATCCGTGCGGCGTTGTCGGCCACCGCGCGGTAAATCACATTGTTCCACTCTGGTTGCTTATCCCACCAGGAGTCGTTGCGCTGAAACGTCGCCTGCTCCCCGACCGTGAAAGCGGTGACGCGGTAGGGACCGGTACCGATCGCGGACCGCAATGAATTGAACGATGCCGAGGTCGCCCCGTCGCCGATCTTCTTCGACACCATGGCGACGTTGGTCAGATTATACGGCATCAGCGGCACCGGCGTCGCGGTGTGCAGTCGAAGCGTGTACGGGTCCACGACCTCGGTTTGCACGATCGGCTTGACCGCGTAAACAAAGCTCCCCGGACTGAGCATCAGCGTGGGAATGCGCGCGAATGAGAATACAACGTCATCGGCGGTGAACGGGGCGCCATCGTGGAACGTGACGCCTTGCCGCAGTTTGATCTCCCAGGTCTTCTCATCGACCGCCTTCCACGATACCGCGAGCGCGGGTTCCGGTTGGAATTTCCGATCGAAGCGCATCAGCGGCTCGAACACATAGCTGGTCAGAGAGTTGTTCGGGCCGAAATTGAAAAAGTGCGGGTCCATCGAGGTGAACGCGCCGCCAACCGCGATCGTCAGCTTGTACTGGACGGGCGGCGCCGGCCGCGTCTGGACTGTCTGGGCCTGGGGCTTCGGGGGAGCGAGACGCTGCTGCGCCATCGCGGCGTGCAACGCCGAGGTGATGCCCAAGGCAGCCAGGGCAGCCAGGGCACCAGCCGGAATGCCCGATTTTCGTAGCCGCCCCAATTCTCGCCGCCGCCCCGAGTTTCGTAGCCGCCCCGATTTTCGTAGCCGCATTGACGTGCCCCTTATACTCGGCCGCGATGTTACCGCGTCATCCCGCCTCACGCGAGGGAGGGCGTTGGTGCCGGTCGTAAGGCGGCGCTTGATCCCGGTCCCGCCTCCGTCCTAAGCCCGCGTCCTCTGTCAGCCCCCGTCCTGAGTCAAAGTGCAACCCGGAGACCGAGTATGGACACGCCAGCGCCCTTCGCCGACCCGCATGCGGAAATCCGCGAGGAAGTCAGGAAACTTTGCGCGCGTTTCCCCGGCGAATACTGGCGCAAGCTGGACCAGGAGCGTGGCTACCCCACCGAATTCGTCCGGGCGTTGACCGAGGGCGGCTATCTCGGCGTGCTCATCCCCGAGGAATATGGCGGCGCCGGACTGCCGCTGTCGGCGGCGGCGGCGATCCTGGAAACCGTGCAGGCCGAGGGCTGCAATGGCGCGGCGTGCCACGCGCAGATGTATATCATGGGCACCATCCTGCGGCATGGCACCGACGCGCAAAAGCAGACCTATCTGCCGACGATCGCCGTCGGGGAGCTGCGGCTACAGGCGTTCGGGGTGACCGAGCCGACCAGCGGCACCGATACGACCTCGTTGCGCACCTTCGCGAAGAAGGAGGGCGATCATTACGTGGTCAACGGCCAGAAAGTGTGGACCAGCCGGGCGGAGCATTCCGACCTGATGTTGCTGCTGGCGCGCACCACGCTGCGCGATCAGACCGCGAAACGAACCGAGGGGCTGTCGACGTTCATCGTCGATATGCGGGCGTCTTTGGGGAAGGGACTGACGATCCGGCCGATCCGCACGATGATGAATCATAACTCGACCGAGGTGTTCTTCGACAACATGATCGTGCCGGCGGAAAATCTGGTGGGGGTCGAGGGTCGCGGGTTCCGCTACATCCTGGACGGCATGAACGCGGAACGCTTGCTGATCGCGGCCGAGTGCATCGGCGACGCGAAATGGTTTCTGAAGAAAGCATCTGACTATGCGCGGGAGCGGCGCGTGTTCGGCCGGCCGATCGGGCAGAACCAGGGGATCCAGTTTCCGCTGGCCCAGGCGTATGCGCGGATGCGCGCGGCGGAGCTGATGGTGCGGGATGGCTGCGCGAAGTTCGAAGCCGGCCAGACACCCGGCGAGGAAGCCAACATGGCCAAAATGCTCGCGGCCGAGGCATCCTGGGCCGCCGGTGAAGCCTGTATCCAGACCCATGGCGGGTTCGGCTTCGCGGAGGAATACGATATCGAGCGCAAGTTCCGGGAAACGCGGCTGTACCAGGTCGCGCCGATCAGCACGAATTTGATTCTGTCGTATATCGCGGAACATGTACTGGGCTTGCCGCGGAGTTATTGACGATGGCCAAAGCTGAACCAACCATGACCGGCGGATGCCAATGCGGCGCGGTGCGCTACGCATTGTTCGCACCACCTGAGTCGACTGTCTGTCACTGCCGCATGTGCCAGAAAGCGGTCGGCGGCCCGTTCGCGGCACTGGCGAAAGTGCCAATGGCGCATTTCGCGTGGACCCGCGGCCGGCCGGCGAGCTTCCAAAGCTCCTCGGTCGCGGAACGGCATTTCCGCGCTTCCCGTGGCACACCGCACCGCCGCGGGTACCTCTCTGGGCAACGTCGATGTCGGCAGTACCTGGGTGCTGCCGCCAACCTTGACGCTGCAGTATCATTTCATGCCGC
>CALFNB010000523.1 GCA_937902425.1 uncultured Acetobacteraceae bacterium
GTGCCGACCCGGAAATCCTGGCGGTGTTCGAGGCGGCGACGAAGGAGGTCGTCGCGGTGGCGCGGGCCAAGGGCGTCCCGCTGCCGGACAACGCGGCGGACCGGAACCGCGCTTTCGTCGCCGGTGCGCCGCCGGCGATGATGGCCTCGATGGCGCATGACCTGATCAAGGGCAACCGGATCGAACTGCCCTGGCTCTCGGGCAAGGTCGTCGCCATGGGGCGGGAGCTTGGTGTGCCGACGCCGGTGCATTCGACGCTGTACGCGATATTGAAGCCGTTCACCGACGGAACTTCGTAACCCCGCCGGTCAGTCCGGCAGGCGGCGCAGCATCGCCTCGGCCTGGGCGGCCCAACCGAGCCGGCGGTAACCGTCCAGCGACCGGGCCACGATCTCCCGTGCGTCCTTGTCCTTCCGCACGGCCTCGGCCTTGGCAATGAGGCGGTTCCACCGTTCCGGAATGTCCAACCGTTTGATGACCTCGTTGGCGGAAGCCAACGCCGGTGGGATCGCCAGCACCAGCAAAGCGGCCTCCAGACTTCTTGTCCCGGATTGTGTCTCTCCGCCCCGGGTTGACGTCAGAGGATCAATGCCAAAAATCTCGCGAACCGCGGCTTTCATCGCCCTGGATCAGAATTTCGACCATGCCAACCCCTGCGGTTACCGGTATGATAGCGCGGGTCGCGACCGGCCGGTAACCATTTCTTGGGCGGTTCGAGAGAGCGGTGGCATTGAAACGCTGGTTAAGCCGCGTGACCCTCGCCAGGGCCGGCCGGCGCGAGCCGGCTCAGCCGTGATGCGTCCCGTTGGCGCGCCGCCATCTCATGCAGACCGTCGGCATCGACATCAATACGTGGGCTGCCGTCCGGTCCGGCGGGCTCCGGCCACTCCAGAACGCGACCATGATACGCCAGCCTCGCCCGGGCGAATTTGGCCTCATCGCGCAATGTGGCCCATATGCCCCCGCGCCTGATGTCATCGCCGAAATCGACGATTGACTTATCGCCTGACGCCCAGATGACGAGCAGACGGTACCCGGCTTGCGCCTCGATGCTCGCGATAGGATGCAGGATACCGTCGGTCATGGGGAGGGAATATCCCGCATTTCGAGCCCGGCGCGGGCCAGGACCCAGTTTAACGCCAGCTCGGCCTGATGTGCGAGCGCCCAGTCTCGGACGGTTCTCAGGTGTGTGTTCGAGAGAGCGCCTCGCAAAATTCGGACGTCCGCGATGGTCATCAAGGTGTCTCGCCCGGAATGCTGGACATGAAAATGAGGCGGGTCATGGTCATTGTGATACTGGCAGACTCGGAGCCGTCCCGGAAGGTCCGCCACTTTCGGCATTTGACGTAACCTGTCCTGTGAACGTCGCTGGCGGTTCTTATCCGGCGGATTCCTTACCGTCGCATGAACAGCAACTGGATACGGCCCCTTGCAATCCCGCGCCCAAACCCGGAAGTTGCGGCGCGAAAGGAGCCCTCGTTCATGACCACGGCGAAGATCTTCATCGACGGCGAGTCCGGCACCACGGGTCTTGGCATCCGCGAGCGTCTGGCCGCGCTGCCCTCCGTCACCTTGAAGAGTCTGCCGTCCGAACGACGCCGTGATCCCGCCGCGCGCCGCGATATCATGGCCGAGGTCGACCTCGTCGTGCTCTGCCTGCCCGATGACGCGGCGAAAGAGTCCGCGGCATTGGCCACCTCGCTCGGCAACGCCGCGCCGAAACTGTTGGACGCCAGCACCGCGCACCGCGTCGATCCCGCCTGGGTCTATGGTTTCGCCGAAATGGAGCCGGGTCAGGACAAACGCATCGCGCAGGCGAAGCAGGTGGCGAACCCGGGGTGTTACTCGACGGGGGCGATCGGGCTGATCCGGCCGCTGGTGGATGCCGGGATAATGCCGAAGGATTTTCCCGTCACGATCAACGCGGTTTCCGGTTACTCAGGCGGCGGCAAGTCGATGATCCAGGCGCATGATACCGAGCACGGTCCGGCGTTCGAATTGTACGGCCTGAAGCTGGAACATAAACACGTGCCGGAGACGCAACTTTACGGCGGCCTGACGCGGCGGCCGATTTTCGTTCCGTCGGTGGGACATTTCCGCCAGGGCATGCTGGTTTCGGTGCCGTTGCATCTCGATACGCTGACCGGCCGGCCGAGCGGTGCCGATCTGCGGGACGTGCTGGAGAAGCGCTACGTCGGTTGCGATCTCGTGCGGGTCGTCGCACCTCCGGACGATGGCAAACTGGAGCCGGAGGCGCTGAACGGCACCGACCGGCTGGAGCTTTCGGTGCACGTGAATGAGAAGTACCACCAGGCCGTGCTGGTCGCGCGCCTCGACAATCTCGGCAAGGGTGCGTCGGGCGCCGCGGTGCAGAACATCGGCCTGATGCTTGGGTTGCACGCAGGCGTCGGGCCGCGGGAAATGGCGCATGCCTGACCTGCCGTATGGCGGGTTCGGCCCGATCTTCTCGTTGCATGGCGTCGCGCCGACGATCGCTGAGGACGCGTTCATCGCGCCCACGGCGGCGGTGATCGGCGACGTGGTGATCGGGTCGGAGACAGGGGTCTGGTTCCACTGCCTCGTGCGCGGCGACATGAATTCGGTGCGCATCGGCGCGCGCACCAATATCCAGGACGGAACCGTCATTCATATCGACTCCGGGGAGTTCTCGACCTTCATCGGTGACGATGTGACGGTCGGGCACAACGCGGTGATCCACGCCTGCACGCTGAAGAACCGCGCCTTCGTCGGCATCAGCGCGACGGTGCTGGACGGCGCGGTGATCGAGGAGGGCGGGATGCTCGCCGCCGGTGGGCTGCTGACGCCGGGAAAGGTCATCGGCCCGAACGAGCTGTGGACCGGTTCACCGGCGAAGCTGCGCCGCGTGATGGATGCGGAAGAACAGAAGCGTTTCGCCCGCAACGCCGAAGTATATCGCGCGTTGGCCAAGCAGTTCCGGTCGGGGTTGAAGTCGATCGGCTGACGTTGCACGTCAGTGACGTTTGATCCAGATTAAAGCCGGACCAGGTCCGATCTGCCTTCCTTCCCGCACACGCCCCAACGGCGACCGGAGGAAACAAGAAATGGACGTCCAAGCGAACGGATCCACGATTGCCGCGAGTACGGCTTCCCTCTACAGCCTGCTGGAGGAACGCATCGTCGTACGCGACCAGGTGGGCGCCAGCGAGGTGTTCTACGATCTGGTGCGCGCCGGCCGCCCGTTGAATGAGATCGTCGCCGAGGGCGTGCGTATCCACGCGCCGTACACGCACGTTCCTTATCACGAACGAATCGATGACGGCTATCCGAATTTCGTGAACAACGATCATTGTCTGTTGTCGGCGCGAGCCACCATCAATCTGACGAAGCTGTTGCCGCCGGACCTCGCGATGCTGCCAATGGCGCAAACCATCTGGTACATCCCCACCGGTCTCGACATCTGGAATCAGAAAGTGAACAAGGCCCCTGGGCATTACACCCGCGGGTTCGCCGGCAAAATCGAGAACCCGCCGGCGCCGGTGGTGTACTGGCCGGATCAGGCGCCGGCGCGTTCCAATGCACCATTGAAGGAACGTCTGGGAGAGTGGCTGACCCTCGTGCAGCGTGGTCAGGTGATCGACGCGTATCGTTGTTTCCTCGGATTGATGCGGAACAAGGCCGACCACCGGGATGTGCTGGCGGAGCTTTGCTTCGCGGGCCTGATCGATGTGCAGGACAGGATGTATCAGAACCGGTCGTACACCACCGGACACAAGGCCTACCGCGCTCGTTCCACGGTCGAACTGGGTAACGCGCTCGGTTGGGACAACGCGCACAACGTCATTTACGCGGGAGCGTTGGACATGGCCGTGGGTCCGCGCTGGTACTCGCTGTATGAGATGGCGTGTAACACCGTGAAGAGTGAAATTGAAGGTGTCGCACTGCACGCGGTGCCGTATGGCGGTGTCTCGGAGGCGGAATACGCGGTGCTGCGTAACGAAGCGCCGTTGACGAAAGCGGAAGAGTCAGGCCTGATCGAGGTTTTACTGCACGAACACTCGCCGGCGAATGTCGAACGGATCACCGCGCTGCTGCGCGCGGGCAAGGATCCGCGCCGCATCGTCGACGCGATCCAGATCGCGGCCGCCGAGATCGTCATCGCCACGCATGGCGTCAACAATTTCTCGATGCCGATGCACTGTTACCAATATACCAGTGCGCTTGGCTGGTTCTATGACAACTTCGAGCATCCGCGGCGGCTGCGGCTGCTCTACATCGCGGCTGAGTTCGTCAATATGACCGCATGGCATCAAACCTTGACCAAGGAGCTCGTGGCCGAACCGATCCCGACGCCGATGACCGCCGCCATGCTGAACCGGGGGCAAATCTCGGCCGCGGTGAACAAGGCGATTTGCGCGCTTGACGGTCCGGCCAGCCTCGCCTGGACCAAAGCCTATGTCGATCATTTTGGCGCCGACGAGACCTTGATCGGCACACTGGCCCTGTGTTCCTGCAAACTTGGCAATGACCCGCACAATCAGGAAATCCCGCAAGGGATGCTGGAGGATTTCGTGAAGAACCGCGGTGCCGGTCGCGGCAGGATCC
>CALFNB010000524.1 GCA_937902425.1 uncultured Acetobacteraceae bacterium
GAAAGGGCACCTGTCTGGACTGCCATGCGCCGACCAATGAGGCGAACATGGAGCATCTGGTCCTGCTTCAGACGCCAATGCATGCGTCCGGCGAAATCGATCGCGTGCTGAAGGAGGTGAAGAACGGCGAAATGCCGCAAGACGATCTCGGGTTGCGCAAGGAGATCGACCCGGAGCTGCGAGCGGCCATTCTGCGAACCGGCCTCGCATTCCGCGACGAACTCGCCAAGGCGGACCAATGGGAGGCCGGGCGGCACCGATAGGCGCGGTTGCGATCGCGACCCTATTCCCCCATCGCGGCACGGATCGCGGCCGGGCTCCAGTCGCCGGTTTCCAGGCCCAGAAATTTGGCCATCGCCGCCCCCTGATGATCCGTCATCTCCGACCCCTCCTGCACGTGGCAGCCGCGCGCCCGCGCTGCCCGCAACAGCGGCGTCAACTCGCGGCTGATGACGACATCGCCAACGATCGCGTCCGCCGCCAGTCCACTGAGATCGACCGGCGACGGGTCCTCCTCCCGCATCCCCATCGGTGATGCATTGACGATCAGATCGAACCCCTCCGCCGCGGCCTTCGACACAAGCGACTTCACGCGCGCCAGTCGCAGGATCCGAAACGACAACGCCTCCGCACGATCCGTGTCGATATCCGCGATCGCGACACTCGCCACCCCGGCTTCGGCCAGAGCGAACGCGATCGCGCTGCCTACCCCGCCCGCGCCAACGACGATCGCATGCCGGCCCTCGATGCGCTGGTCCTTGGCCCGCAGCGCGGCAACAAAGCCAAACCCATCCAGCATGTCGCCTTCCCAGCCGCCGTCCGGCAGCGGACGCAACAGGTTCGCCGTGCCAACCCTCCGCGCACGCGGCGTCAGAGCGTCCGCATACCGCGCGGCGGCGAGCTTGTGCGGGATGGTGACGAACAACCCGAGCACATTGCGCGCCATCCGCAGCCCATCGACGAACCGCGAAAAATCCGGAGGATGCACGTGAAACGGTACGCAGATCGCATTGATATTGTTATATCGAAACAACGCACTCCACAGCGGCGGCGAGCGCACCTGCGCCACCGGATCGCCGACGATGCCCAACAGCCGCGTCGCACCATCGACGATCTTCGGCAGCACCTACACGACCTTCTTCGCGCGCAACGTTTCGATGTCGGCGGTGCCGTAGCCAAGCTCCGTCAGCACCGCGTCGGTGTGCTCGCCCGACTCGGGCGTGGCGGAGCGGATGGACCACGGCGTGCGGCTCAGTTCGATCGCCTGACCGATCACCTCCACATCGCCCAGAATTTTATGGTTTACCTTGCGGGCGATCCCCAGATGTTTCACCTGCGGATCGGCGAACACCTCATTCATTTTATAAATCGGCCCACTGGGCACACCCTCGGCATTCAACTTTTCGATCCATTCGGCCGACGTCTTGCCACGCGTGATCGCCTCGATCGCCGCGTTCAGAATGTCACGATTGTCCGAACGTGCCTTGCCGGTGGCGTACCGTGGATCGGTTGCCAGTTGCGGCGCACCCAGAGCCTTGCAGCAACGATTGTAGATGTCGTTGCCGGCGGCGGCGATGTTGATGTGGCCGTCGGATGTCGCGAACACCCCGGTCGGAATGCTGGTCGGATGGTTGTTGCCCGCCTGCCCCGGCACCTCATGCGCGATCGTCCAGCGCGCGGCCTGGAAATCCAGCATCGCGATCTGCGCGCCGAGCAGCGAACTGGTGACCCACTGCCCCTCCCCCGATTGTTCGCGCTCCAGCAGAGCGACCAGGATGCCCATGGCGGCGAAGATGCCAGCGGTCAGATCGGCGACCGGAATGCCGACCCGCACCGGCCCTTGGCCAGGAAGGCCGGTGATCGACATCAGGCCGCCCATGCCCTGCGCGATCTGATCGAAGCCGGGACGATCGCGGTACGGTCCATCCTGGCCAAAACCTGAAATGCTGGCGTAGACCAGACGTTTGTTGATTTTCTTCAACGACTCATAATCGACGCCGAGGCGGAACTTCACGTCCGGGCGGTAGTTTTCCACCACGACGTCCGACTTTTCGGCGAGACGCTTCAGGATTTCCAACCCCTCCGGCGCTTTCAAATTCAACGTCAGGCTGCGTTTGTTGCGATGCAGGTTCTGAAAATCGGGGCCATGGCGTTCGCCGCCCAGACCGGCATCGCCCTCCGGTGCCTCGATTTTGATCACGTCGGCGCCCCAGTCGGCGAGCTGCCGTACGCAGGTCGGCCCGGCGCGCACCCGCGTCAGATCGATGACCTTGAACCGGGCGAGCGGACCAGTCGTCCCCTGGGCGTTGCTCATGAAGCCTCCATCGCGGACAATTTGGCGACCCGGCGGCGGAAGTCCGGGTCATCGGAAAACCGCGCCGAGAGATACGCGTCAATCAGGTCCCTGGCCAGCCACAACCCAACGATCTGCGCGCCGAGGCACATCACGTTGACGTCGTCGTGTTCGACCGCCTGATGCGCGCAGTGCCAGTCGTGCAAGACGGCGGCGCGGATGCCGCGGACCTTGTTGGCGGCGATCGCGGCGCCGACACCGGTCCCGCAGACCATGATTCCACGCTCGGCCTCACCGGACAGGATCTTGCCGGTCAGCGCGCCGGCGATGTCGGGGAAATCCACCGGGCCAAGGTCGAAGGAGCCAACGTCGGCGACCTCGTGGCCGCCTTGCCGCAGATGCGCGATCAGCGGTTGCTTCAGCGGGAAACCGGCATGATCGGAGCCAATGACGACACGCACGCTCGCACCTCTTTGTTCAGTCGAAGCGTCAGCCTGGCGTCAGGCCGGTCGCGGAGAAAGGCGTCGCTCTTACCATGTGATGAACATGATCGCGACGGCCACGGCCATCACTCCGGTGCACAGCCAGCCCATCGCCCGCAGCGGCCAGGGCAACACGAACTGCCCCATCACTTTCGGTTGCATCGCCATGATCATCATCACGACCATCAAAGGCACCGCGACCACCCCGTTGATCACCGCGCACCAGAACAGCGCCTTGATCGGGTCGAGTCCGACAAAGTTGAGGCCGATGCCGATCAGAGTGGCCGCCGCGATCGCCCCGTAGAATGCCTTGGCATCCATCGGTTCGCGTCCAAGCCCGGTGGTCCAACCCAGCGCCTCCCCCAAGGCATAGGCGGACGAGCCGGCGAGCACCGGTATCGCCAGCAACCCGATGCTGATGATGCCAGCGGAAAATACAAGGAAGGTGAATTGCCCAGCGATCGGCCGCAGCGCCTCGGCCGCCTGCGCCGATGTCGCGATGTTGGTGATTCCGTGCGCGTTCAACGTCGCCGCGGTCGTCACGATAATGAACCAGCTGATCAGGTTGGAATAACCCATGCCAACATAGGTATCGATCCGCATCCGCGCGATCTGCGAGTGCGCCTCCTCCGGTGCTTCGATCAATGCATGGGCCAGCGGATCGACCCGCTCGTCCTCGGCTTCCTGTGAGGATTGCCAGAAGAAGCAATACGGCGTGATGGTGGTGCCGAGCACCGCGACGATCGCGACGACATAGTCGGTCTGGAACGAAAAATTCGGCACGAACGTGTCCCACGCGACCAGCGACCAGGGAACCGACACGGTCAGCGCGGTCGCGACATAGGCGAACAGTGTAAACGACGTCCATTTCAATATCGACACGTAATTATGATACCGGGACCAGACCTCCAGCAACACGCAGCCCACCGCGAAGATAACCACGTAAAGGTGCGATGAGCCGCCGATCAGCAACGCCAGTGCATCGCCCATCGCCCCGAGATCGGCGCCCAGGTTGAGGATGTTGGCGATCAGCAGCAACGACACGATGGCGGTCCCCAACCATCGCGGGTAATGCGCCCGGATGTTCCCCGCGATGCCCTGGCCGGTGACCCGGCCGATTCGGGCGCTGATCTCCTGGATCGCCGCCATCAGCGGGAAGGTGAACAGCATCACCCAGCACATGGCGAACCCGAAGGCCGCGCCGGCCTGGGAGTAAGTAGCGATCCCGCTCGGATCGTCGTCCGATGCCCCGGTGATAAGACCCGGTCCCAGCAGCGCCAGCCAGCCCCTGCGCCGGGTTACCCGCAAGCGCGGGAGGCGGGTGGCTCGGAG
>CALFNB010000525.1 GCA_937902425.1 uncultured Acetobacteraceae bacterium
TTCTTAATTCGTGCACCAAGATCCGCCGGCCCGACCAGGCTAACCCCCTTTCGTCACCTCCCCGCTGAATGCCCGCGCCCCACCCTTGTCTGACATTCAAACTGACCCACTACCGATCGCTGGCCTCGCGGCGCGTGGGGCGCTAAGTCGCATCCGAACGATTGAAGGACCACCAGGCCATGGCTTCCCTCATCCTGACCGTCATCGGCCCCGATCGTCCCGGCCTCGTCCGGGCGCTGGCCCAGTCGGTGGCGGCGCACGGCGGCAGCTGGCTCGAAAGCCGGATGGCGCGCCTCGCCGGCCAGTTCGCCGGCATCGTGCTGGTGGAGGCACCTGAAACTCTCCTGGCCGAACTGCACGCGCTGGAAAACGAGGGGCTGCGGATCGTCGTGCACCCTGGCGAGATCTCACCCGGCACTTCATCCGGCGAGCGCCTGGCGGTGGAGGTGGTGGGCAACGATCGCCCAGGCATCGTACGCGACGTGGCACGGGTGCTGGCGGCACACGGGGTGAATATCGAGGAACTGACCACCGGCGTGGTCAGCGGTTCGTTCAGCGGCGAGACGCTGTTCAAGGCGACCGCCTTCGTGCGCGCACCCAACGCGGCGGCGGTCGCGGCGATCCGGGCGGGCCTGGAATTTCTCGGCAACGAAATGATGGTCGATATCCGTCCGGCGGAGGACGCATCGCCGTCAGAGTGAACGGCGCCTTACGCCCGCGCCACTCTGATCGCCTCCTCCGCCGCCTCCGTCTCCATCGCCAGCGCGCGCAACGCCACGTCGCGGGGAAAGCCGGCGCGGGCCAGCACGCCAAGCTCCCGGTTATGGTCCGGCTCGGCCTTGCGGAACGGACCGATCCGCCGTTTGCGCGCCAGGATCAACGCCGAAACCAACTCGGTCTCCTCACCCGCGGGCAGCACCGCGCGAGCCTGGGCCGCATCGATCCCCTTGGCCATCAACCGCGCCGCGATCGCCCGTTGCGAACGTCCGCTCAGCGCCAGCGCGCGCGCCCGGCTTTCCGCGAACACCGCGTCGTTCAGCAGGCCGAGTTCAACCAGCCGCGCGATCACTCCGGCGACCGAGGCCTTCGCCGCCGCGGCCTGTTCATTGGCGGTCTCCCGGTCGGTGGCTTCCCGCGCCCAGAGGTCGATGCGCCGATGCAGCACCTGCCGCAGGCCGGCCTCGGTGGTCGCATAGCGCGCCAGGTAATTCAGCGCGGCCTCTCGCAGTGAGGCCTCGTCCGGCGCGGGCCGGTCGGGAGATGAGCGCGGAGGTGTCGAATTTCCCGGCGGCATGGCATGACGATGCCACGTCACACCGTTTCAGGTAAACGGATGCCTCGCTCTCGCCCAAATCGCGTAGATGCGATCGATGTGCTCGCGATCGATCGCATCGGTCAGCGGGCCGGTGCCAATCCCGTAAACATCGCAGCCCGCGTCGATCAGTTCGCAAGCCGCCTCGATGGCCTGCTCAGGGGTTGGATGCCTGGCGATCAGCTCAACGGCGTCTTTCCGGTACTGCACGTGCCAGGTCATCGCCCGCTTCCGATGGCCCGTGGACCGGGCACTTGACAAGCTGGTACTTCTACTCAGGGGTCGCCAAAGTCAACCAACCACGAACCGTCATATCGTGAAGTTTGACATTGCCCCACGTGCTGGCGAAAGATGCTCGCTTCCATGGAGCCCGCCCCGAATGGTCGCGGGTGGGTGATCCATTGGAAGCAATGCAAATGGTCATAATCTCATGATTCCGGCTCTGTTACCGAACTACGCTCGTGCCGACCTCGCCTTCGAGCGGGGCGAAGGCGCCTGGCTGTGGACGGTCGACGGGCGACGACTTCTGGATTTCGGGTCGGGCATCGCCACGGCCTCGTTGGGACACGGACATCCGCACCTGGTGAAAGCGATCGCCGAGCAGGCCGCCAAGGTGATGCACACGTCCAACCTGTATCGCATTCCGCAAGCGGAACGTCTGGCGCAACGGCTGGTCGATGCGACCTTCGCCGACAGCGTGTTCTTCTGCAACTCGGGCGCCGAGGCGAACGAGGGCATGATCAAGATGATGCGCCGCGCCATGTTCGACGCGGGCAGGCCGGAACGCTTCCGGTTCATCTGCTTCGAGGGCGCGTTCCACGGCCGCACATTGGCCACGCTCGCCGCCACCGGCAACGAACATTATTTGCTCGGCTTCGGTCCGGTTGTGGAAGGGTTCGACCACGTTCCGTTCGGCAACATGAACGCGGTGCGCGACAAGATCGGGCCGGGCACCTGCGGCATCATCGTCGAGCCGATCCAGGGCGAGGGCGGCGTGCGCGCGGCCGATCCGCGGTTCCTCCAGGAATTGCGGGCGGTTTGCGATGAGCACGACATCATCCTCGGCATGGATGAGGTGCAGTCCGGCATGGGCCGCACCGGCAAGCTGTTCGCGCACGAGTGGGCCGGCATCACGCCCGATGTCATGTCGGCGGCGAAAGGGATCGGCGGCGGGTTCCCGCTCGGGGCCGTTCTGGCCAAGGAACGGTACGCCAAGGCGCTGGTTCCGGGCACGCACGGCACGACGTACGGCGGCAACCCGCTGGCCTGCGCGGCGGGCAACGCGGTGCTCGACGTTCTGCTGGCACCCGGCTTCCTGGACGAGGTCGTGCGTAAAGGCCGGAAACTGGGTGCCGAACTGGAAAAGATCGCCAAAGAGTTCCCCACCGTGTTTGAGGACGCACGCGGCATGGGCCTGTTGCGCGGCCTGAAATGCGCGATGCCGCAAGGCGACGTGCAGCGCGCCTGCGTCGCCGAGGGCCTGATGGCAATCACCGCCGGCGAGAACGTGCTGCGACTGGCGCCGCCTTTGGTGGTGACGGATGAGGACATCGACCAGGCGGTCGCCATGCTCCGCCGCGCGGCGGGCAAATGCGCCGCCGGTGCGCCGAAGGCCGCGGCCCAGTGAGTGTCTCGCGCCCCGGTGAGTGTCTCGTTAAGGCGCCCAGGCCGTGATGCCGGGCGGTCCGCTTCGGAGCGGACCGGTCCGCGGCACTTCCTCGATCTGCGCGATTTCGATACCGCGACGTTACGGCAGATGC
>CALFNB010000526.1 GCA_937902425.1 uncultured Acetobacteraceae bacterium
AAGAAGCAAGATCAATGAAATCAATTCGATCCCGAATCTTAGTGTCTTAGTGTCTTAGTGTCTTAGTGTTAATGCTTTGCCAATCGCCCACGGAACGCCGGAATTGGACGCAATGATCCTGAACCCACGCCTGGCGCTAACCTGATCGCACCGCGGTGACCGGCGCACCACGCGCGTCCCAATCGTGCCGCGACAGCGGGTGAAGGCACGGCGAGCGCGCTTCTCCAGCCACGAACATCCAGTCGCGCATCAACCCCTCGCGTTCAAACCCCGGCCACTCCGCGAGCCGAACCGACGGCGTGTTTCCGGCCTCGATCCGGTGCGTGTCGAGGTGACCGAAACAATGGTTCAGCGGCGCGGGCGCCGCTTCCCGCATAATCCCTTGATGCTGCCACGACCGGATAAGAATCCAGCCGACCGCCAGCCGCCGGTACACCGGTCGGCGGTCGTGATGATTGGCCATGCCAACCGGTTGCCCGCTGCCGCGCGACGTGACCGCGAACGCCGCCTGAAACCGCGGGTCCGCCGCCCGTGAATCGCGTATCATCGCCGCCGTTTCCGCCACGTCGCGCCGCGGCGGCGACTCCCAGAAACGCATCGTTTCGGGGTCGCCGAATGCCGCGTGCAACGCCTCGGCATCCGACTCCTCCCAGGCACGCAGCCGCGGTCGTGGCGTTTCCAACTACCGGCTTTCGCCCGAGAACCCCGCCCGCAACGCCGCCAACCGCGCCAGTGCCGCCGCCGGAAGCGGGCCCTTTCGCACAGCCGCCAGTGCGCCCTCGAACTCGTCCACCGTCGCCATGCCGACCAGGATCGTGCCCATCGCCGGATGGGTGATGGCAAACCGGGTTGCCGCCTCCGGCAGGCTGGCGGCGAAACCTTCCGTCACCAGCGGCATCAATCGCCGCGCCCGCGCCAGATCGGCGTCGTAGCTGGAGGCGGTGCCAATCGGCTCCGGCGGCGGCGAGGCGATCGGGTGGCGCTGATCGGACCCGCTCAACGCACCGCCCGCGATGACGCGAATGCCGACGACGCCCACACCGGCCTTTTGCGTATGGTCGAACATCCGACCGTAATCCTGCGCCGGATAGCCGGCTGGCAGAGGCTCCCCCGCCGACGGGTTCAGCATGTTGTAACTGACCTGCGCGCTGTCGAATTTTTCGGCGTCGATCACCCGCAGCAACGCCGCGGTATCGCCGACGGCGGTGATCCCGAGGAACCGGGTTTTGCCGGCTTTGCGCAACGTTTCAAACGCCGGCACGACCTCATTCAGCACCTGGTCCGCGCTGAGCGTATCGCCGCCACCGTTCACCGTGATCGCGTTGTGCAGATGGAAGATGTCGACATGATCCATCTGCAATCGCGCCAGACTGCCGTCGAGGGATTCCGTCACCGCCGCCGCGATGCGGCCGAAGTCAGCTTCCGGCAGGCGCACCTTGGTGCCGACGAACACGCCCGACGGCTTCCCAGAGGGATGCAGCGTCTTCAGCGTCCGACCCAGGTTCGTTTCGGACGCGCCATTGCCATACTGCACGGCGGTATCGAAGTAATTGATGCCGGCATCCAGCGCCCGCCCGATCGCCGTTTCCTGATCCGCCGCCGCGCCGCGAACCATCAACCCGCCGACGGCACCGCAGCCGAACCCAAGGATCGAGATCCGCATGCCGGTGCGGCCATATACGCGCATTTCCATGTCGTCAGCTCCCATAAAGGCCCGAGGCCCGGGCTCGTAGTTTGCAAAGCGCCACCAGCAGGTCGAGGGTCGGTGTCGCGACCCCGGCGATCCGCGCCAGCACCAGCGGCGCGTCGAACAGCCCGTCGATCTCCATCGGCCGCCCGAGTTCCAGGTCCTGCAAAATGCTTGGCTTATGATCCATGCCGCCCTGGCTGTTCACCCGCGCCTCATGGTTCGTGCCCGGCCGCGCGCCCAGTGCCTGAGCGATGGCGGCGGCTTCGTGCATGATGCGGAGCGCGGCGTCACGCGTCGCGGGCTCGGCATATACCGTCTTCGGCGCCGAGCCGGACAGCACCGCCAGCGTGCCGCCCGCGAGGTTGCTGATCAGTTTGTTCCAGATCTCCGTGCGGATTTCCGTCGTCGCCTCGCCGCGGATGCCGCCTTTGGTGATGAGGTCGGCGAGCGCCGCGACGCGCGGGCTGAGTGTGCCGTTCGGCTCACCCAGCACGACGCGGCTTTTCGGTTGCTCGACCGCGATGACGCCGGGATCGATGACGGCGCTGGCGGAGTACACGACGCCGCCGACGGCACGATCGGGACCGACGACTTTCAACAAAACGTCATCCGGATCGACCCGTGGCAGCTTGTGCCCGTCATGCGGGCCGCCGAGATGCAGAAAATACCACCACGGAATGCCGTTCATCACGAACGGCACGGCGGTATCCTGTTTCAACAGCGGACCGATCCCGGCCGCGACCGCCGGCAGCGCGGGTGCCTTCACCGTGACGAACACCGCGTCCACCGGCCCGACCGTGCGCGGATCGTCGGTCGCCTGGACCTTGATCTTGTGCACGCCGTCGATCGCGTGGACCTCCAGTCCGTTGGCCTGGATCGCCGCCAGATGCTTGCCGCGGGCGATGACCGAGACCTCGGCGCCGCCTTTCGCCAGCCGTACCGCCAGATGGCCGCCAATGGCCCCGGCACCATAAACGCAAGCGCGCATGAGAACTCCGCCCGTTCAGTTGTCGTTGGACGTATCGGAAGCGCTTCCCAAATGCGGGTCAACCCGGCGTCCAAACCGGGTGCGATGCATGGTCAGCAACTCCATCAGGTCGGTCACCCCGAGCATCACCGCGTCCACGCCGCAGCGCGGGCAAAGCGGGGTCTCGCCGTCATCGATCCAGTCGATGACCTCGGTCGCGTCGTAGACCTGGAGGCAATGGAAACAGCCGCAATACATCTTTCGTCCTACGAGATCGGGTCGGATATACAGCGAACCCCGGCGCCCCGGAATGGCGGACCGAGCAACCGAAGCGAGTCCGCGTGCGACGCCAACTGATCCTGTTGATCCTGATCACCACCACCCTCCGTCTCGCGTTCGCCGCCGCGACCGGCCTGGGCGTGGACGAGAGCTACATGATCTCCGCCGGCCGCGTGCTCAGCCTCGGCTACTTCGACCATCCCCCCGCTTCCTGGTGGCTCTCCTGGGCTTCGACGCACCTGTTCAACTCCGAGGCACCGATCGTCGCGCGCCTGCCGTTCATCCTGCTGTTCGCCCTGACCACGTGGCTGATGGCCCGCCTCGGCGAGGCCGTTGGCGGCCCACGCGCCGGCTTCTGGGCTGCCATGACGCTGAACCTGTCCCCGGTGTTCGGCGTCACCAGTGGCATCTGGGTCTTGCCCGACGGGCCATTGGACTGCGCGCTGACGGGCGCCGCCCTCTGCCTGCTCCGCGCGTTACAGGGTCGCCGGGGATATTGGTGCGGCGCGGGCGCCTGCGCCGGACTCGCGCTGTTTTCCAAATACTCCGCCATCCTTACCATCGCCGGCGCGTTCCTGTTCCTGGCGATCAACCGCGAGCACCGCGTCTGGCTGCGCCGTTGCGAACCTTACGCCGCCGCGGCGATCGCGCTACTGGTCTTTGCCCCCGTCATCATCTGGAACATCGACAACCACTGGGCTTCCTTCGCGTTCCAGGGCGCCCGCGCCGGCGGCTTGCGCTTCCACCCCCTGGCGCCCCTGACAACCCTGGCCGGCGAGGCGCTGTTCGTTCTGCCCTGGTTCGCGATACCCATGGTCATACTGGGTTGCCAGGCGTTTCGTTCCGATTGGCGAGAGCAAATGCTGGCCTGTCTCGCCGCGCCCCCGATCGTGCTCTTCGCGTTGATCTCCGCCTGGTCCTCCCAACGCATCCTCTTTCACTGGGCCGCCCCCGGCTACCTGATGCTGTTTCCGTTGCTCGGCCGTTTCGTTGCCACGCACTGGGACCGCCGGGTCATCCGCGCATCGATCGTCGGCACGGTGGTGCTGTGCCTGGTAAGCGTCACCGTGATCGCCACGCAGCTTCAGTTCGACTGGTTGCCGACGAAGGACGCAACGGCCGAGGGCGTCGACTGGACCTCGCTGCGCGACGACCTGACCGCGCGTGGTCTGTTACACTCCGGAACGGTCGTCGGCGTGCCGAACTGGCGCGACGCCGGCAAGATCGCGCATGCTCTGGGCTCTGATGTGACGGTGATTTGTCTCAATTCGGATGCCCGGCAGTTCGGCTTCGCCGTTCCGGCCGAACGGTGGGCCGGCGCCGATATCCTGCTGCTGGTCGTCGATCATCCGGACACCACGATCGCCGCCTTGAGCGACCGGTTCGAACGGATCGAAATGTTGCCGCCCGCCGCAGTGACGTTGCGAGGGCGAACCTTGAAATCCGTGACCGTGGCGATTGGGCAACGACTGCGCGCGAAGTGATCCCGTCCCCGGCGCCGGATCAGTGCAGTGGAATGTCGAACACCGCGTAGGCCTGCCCGTTCTCGTCCCGCTCGCGTCCCGGCATGTCGGACCGATGATTGATGCCGGAGTAGTGCGCGATCAGCGCGCACCGTTCCAGGCCAGGCCGCGTCGGTATCGAGCCGCGATGCATCAGTCTGCCATGCCAGATCAACACATCGCCCTTCCTGGCGATGAATTCGCGAGACGTCACGCCGCGCCGTTTGATCTCGGCCGCCACCGCGGGTGTCACGAACCGCTCGGAGAGCTTGGGCCAGTGGCTGATGCCATGCTCGCGGCCGGAGATCTCTTCCTCGGTGAGAAAACTTCGCACCTTCTCACCACGCAACAGCGGCCATCGATGCGATCCCGGCACGTACTCGAACGGACCCGACGCGGGATCGATGTCATCGAGCGCCATCCAGACAGCGGCATACCAACTGTTGACATGCGGCGGGTTCAGGTAGTCGTCCTGATGCCAGTCGCGCTCCGTGCTGACCCAACCTGTCAACGTCAGGTGCAGCAACATCGCCTCGCCGATCAAATGTTCCAGCATTCGCATCAGCGGCGGCCAGAGGCACAGCGCCTTCAGCTCCGGCACCTGCAAATAGGGCACCGGAGACCCCCAGCCGCCCGGACGGTCGAGCAGCCGGCGCCGTGCGATATAGGGAGCCGCCACATCGTCCGGCAGGAACTTTGGCAGAATCACCACGCCGTCGCGCCGCCACGCGCGCTGCTCGGGGCTTAAGGCACTCTCATCCAGCTTACGTTGATCGAGCCGCGGCAACAGCTTCGGATCCGGATTTTCACTCAGCGCCGCGAACGTGATGGGCCGCGCGCTTCCGGTGAACAGCGACAGCAGGCGTTGCACGTAACTCATCGGCGTTCCTCAATCGAACAGCGACAGGTCGATCACGTCGCCCATCCGGTTATAGCCGATGTCGCCGGGATGCAAATGGTCGCCGTTGTCATAGATCGGCAGCATCCGCGCGGGGTGATCCGGATCGCGCAGGAATTTGTCGAAATCGATCACCGCGTGGAACGCTCCGGCGCTTCGCATCCATTCGTTCACCGCGATGCGCTTCGCCTCGCCTTCCGGGGTCCATGCACCCAGCATGAAGGTTTCGTTCTCGAAAGGGGTTATCGTGCCGCCAAACATCTTGATGCCGCGGGCTCGGGCGCGCACCGCCATCTGATTGAGGCCGTTGATCAGGTCGTCGGCGGTGACGACCTCTTCCTTCAAACCGCGCCGATTGCGAATATCATTGACGCCCAATACAACGATCGCATGCGTGACGCCGGGCTGCGACAAGACGTCGCGGTCGAACCGCCGCACGCCGCTGTCGCCGCGAATATCGTGACAAATGCGGTTGCCGCCGAGGCCCTGGTTCATCACACCGAACATCTTGCCGCCGCGGGCGATGATCCGCCGCGCCAGTTGGTCGGGCCAGCGGCGGAACGCGTCGTGCGTGGAAATGTTGCCATCGGTAATCGAATCGCCAAGTGCCACGATGCCTCCGACATCCTGCCCGGCGAGCACATCGATGCCCGACAGGAAGCACCAGTCGTCGATCACCCGGCTGGCGTGCATGATCTCCATGCCGGTGAAATCGCCCGGCGGCGACAGGTAGTTGAACTGCCGCGCATAGCGCCCGGTAACGCCGAAACTGGCGGGGATTTCGCCCGGAACGTAGATGCTGACCGCGAGATCCTCCAGGGCCGCGACTGTCAGCGACACCGGATCGCTGATCACGAAAGACCCCGTTGGAATCTTGACCGAACCCGAACCATTGAAGCTCACGATCCGATCGGTGTCGGGTCTGATCCCGGCGCCGGCGGCGCGCTTCGCGACATGGGTCGCGCCAATGACCAGGTCGCCCGTGCCGGCCGCGTTCGACAACCGGACGCGGATCGTATCGCCGCCAATGCTGACTCGCGGAAACATGCGAATCGTCGGACTGCTGAGCGCGACGCCATCCGCTGGAGCGGGAGTCGCGGTCCACGTGCCAACCCAATGCGATGTCATGTCGTTCCCTCCTCGTTGCCGGTAACGGAGGCGAACCGCGACGCGGCGTCAAGCCACTCTCGGCGGCAGCCACTCTCGGCGGTTCATACAATCGGTCAGGGCTGGCCCCATAGGCACTAAGGACCCGTCAGGAATCAACCGCTCTATCTGAGCGATTGTTTGGCTTGATC
>CALFNB010000527.1 GCA_937902425.1 uncultured Acetobacteraceae bacterium
GGTCTCCTGGGCTTTGTGGCCGGAGCCGCATGGACCCAGCACAGCAGCATTCTTTCGGGCTTGCCGCGGACAGTGACCTTCGGCCTCGGCAGCGCCGCGCTGCTCTATGCCCTGGTATCGTTTGAGTTGCGTGGCCGCTTTATCTTCCCGCGCGTGATGCAGCAGCTGGGTGACGCATCGTACTCGATCTATCTATGGCACCTGCTGATCCTGACGGTCTTTGTGCGACTGCTGCCGGTGGAGACGTTCATGACCATACCGTCAAGGAATGCCTACGGCATGGTCTGCCTCGTGACGGTGCTCGGCGCGAGTACCGCCTCCTACCGTTTCCTTGAGGTGCCCATGATCCGCCTGGTCAACCGCTTGCTTGGCGGTGCGCGGTCTGCTCCTCGACCTGAGGTCGTCCACGCCGGGGGCTCGACGTAAACCGGCCGCTCGCACTTCCGCCATGGGCCGAACGGCCGGCGTATTTCCATCCGCCCTTCCGGCAATCGCGGACCTCCTGTGCGGTGGCGACACTGGCCAAGCCCGCCATGGCCCGCTAAACGCGAGCATGCTTACGTTCCAGCCTGGCGCGCTGCGCGCCGTCACCCACCTGATCGCCCGCCGGATGGGCAGCGATGAGGCCGAAGCCACCGAAGTCGCCGATCATTTGGTGCGCGCCAATCTCGCCGGCCATGACTCGCACGGCGTCGGCATGCTGCCAACCTACGTCCGTCTTCTGAACGATGGCCTGCTGGTGCCGAACCAGACGCCGGAGACCGTGCTCGACGCGGGCGCGCTTCTCGTGATCGACGCACGTCGCGGCTACGGCCAGCGCATGACCGCTGATGCCGTCCGTCGTGCGATCGGCAAGGCCAAAGAGCATGGTGCCTGCGTGCTGGCATTCCGCAACTCGGCCCATGTCGGGCGTATCGGCACCTATGCTGAACTCGCCACGAGTCAGGGCTGCGCCTTCACCGCCTTCGTCAATGTCGCCGACAATCGCGACATCGCCGCGACATATGGCGCGTCGGAGCCGCGCCTGGGGACAAATCCCTTCTGCACAGCTGTCCCTGGGCCGGACGGCCAACCGATGTTGTTGGACATGGCAACGACGACGATCGCCGCAGGCAAGGCGCGGGTCGCCTACAACAAGGGTGTCCCGGTGCCGGATGACTGCCTGATCGACCCGACCGGCGCCCCGACCAACGATCCCGCCGGTTTCATCCGCGACCACACCGGTGCACTGAAGACCTTTGGCCTGCATAAAGGCTCTGGCCTCGCGGTGATGTGCGAGATCATGGCCACCGCTGTCGCCGGCGGCCAGGCCGCTCATGAACCGGCCAAAGGCGGTGTGCTGAACTCCATGCTGGCGATCATCATCGATCTGGCGAAGATTGGCGATCCGGCCGCTGTCATCGCCTCGGTCGGCGCCACCCGCGCGCATGTGAAATCAGCCCGTCCGGCTCCGGGCGTGACCGAGGTGCTGACCCCCGGTGAACCGGAACGACTGTCCGCCGCCCGCCGCAACGCCGCCGGGATCGAGGTCGATGAAACCTCCTGGTCCGACATTCGTGCCGCCGCCCTGACACTGGGCATCGCCGAGGCCGAGTTCGAGCAGGCCTCGCGTGCCAACACCTGATCAGAACTTCACCGACACCGAGGCCGAACTGAACTGGAACAATCCGTTGCGCTGACCGCGAAACTCGTCCGATTGCAGCACTTGCATCGCGGTGAAACGGGCGCCCCAGGCCATGACCGTGAAACCGGCCTGAAACTCGCCCACGAACGGTATGCGGGAGACGTGGCGGCTGGAGGCGAAGGGCAGACCGTCGAGCGTCTCATCCCAGGCCACCGCCTGCCCATCCACTCCGGCGAAGACATACCAGGCGAACGGTTGCGTCTGCACGTACGCGTCGGTCCCGGTCAGCCCCGGACGGATTCTGGGGGCACCGAAATCGGACTGTAGACCCTGGCCAAGCCGTATTGTGCCACCTGCCTGAGCGTAGATCCGGAATGTCCCGGCGGCGACGGTGACCGAGGGCAGCACGTCAGTCTCCAACCCGCCGATGCCGCCCAACGGCATCCGCCAGGTGCGGTCCGCCGTAAGCTGGATTACCGGCTGGTTGCCGAGCTGCGTGCTCCAGCCACGCACGGGATGATCGCCGATCAGGCTGTGGAACCCATTCTGCACCTCCTTGCCCAGGGCGTCCGGCCCGATCACGCCCAGACCGAGCGCGAGCGCGGTGCGGGTGGTGTCCGTGTCCTGGATCAACGAGAGCGTGCCCATAAGTATGGCCGCATAGGGTCGGTCGCTCGGCGGCGGGGTCGCGACCTGATTCTGTAGCGGTGTGAAAATATACTGCGACAGTTCCAGGGCGAAGCGTTGCTGCCCTTCGCCAAATAACGAATGCCCGAGCGCCGCGAGCGGTGCGGCGACCTCACCGGTGGGGGAAGTGTACGCGACACGCCCGCCATTTGTGTAATAATTATCGGACCCGGGGCGCGTGGCGTTGTTTTCCCATTGGATGGAGATAGTGCTGTTCGGATCCGGCACCGGGTCGGCGGCGGCGGCGGTGGTGGCGGCGGCCAACGCTGCCAGCAGGGCAGTCGTCAGGAGCAACGCTGACGGGCGAAGAGGCATCGATGTTTCCTGTGGTAAGGCGGTTCGGGTCGTTTTGGGCAGGAGACAAGGCGCGCGCGAATCAGTCAATGGCAGGTGCGGGTGATGTTGGTCCAAATTGGAAACGCCCGACGAACTTTGTTTGGAAGTACAGAGTGGGGACCAGGGTTGCCCGGGATGGTGTCGATAAGCCCGCGGCGCCGGGCGATGCTTGGCGTTCTGCGTCCGACGTCTTAGTTTGCGGGCTCGCGGGATGGGTGGCCGAGCGGTTGAAGGCAGCGGTCTTGAAAACCGCCGTGCGTGCAAGCGTACCGTGGGTTCGAATCCCACCCCATCCGCCAC
>CALFNB010000528.1 GCA_937902425.1 uncultured Acetobacteraceae bacterium
TCCGGGTCCACATTGCCTCATCCAGCGGCGCGAGGACCGGATGATGGTCGGGCACCCGCCACGCCACCCCGTCCCGCACCACGTTGCCGCGGGCGCGCCACACGTCCAGGATCGCCTCCGCGATATTCGGCGGCACGGCACCGGCCGCGCGCAGCAATTCGGCGTTGCCGAGACCCAGTTGGTCCGGGTGCGCCGCGTGCCAGGTGGTCAAATGCCGGGTCAGGCTGGTCCCAACGCGTGCGATCGTTTCAGCTGAAACCATAACGGGTGCGGAATCGGAACCAATTCGGATCGCATCGCCATCGATTGCCGGCACGAAATCAACCGCCAGGTTGCGCGCCACGATGAAGCGCCGGAGGTCAGCCCAACCTTCCGCCGCCAGCAGCGCCCGAAACGATTCCGCGGGATCGGCCATCGCATGGGCTGCAAGCGACGCTGCTCGCTGCTCCCGGCGCACCCGGCGATCGGGCGAGAATGGATCGACGATGTGACCGCCCGCCACCACCCGTCCATTCGATTCATCTCGCAGGATCAATCGATCGCCATGCAGGCAGGCGCTCGGCCTATCGAGGGCGATGGAAACGAACCCCGACTCGCCCGGCGCCAGATCGCTGGCTTTATGCATCAGCACGCGGCCGGTCACGCTGGCGGCCCCGAAATGAACATGGGCGCGGACCGCATGACGGGCGCCCCGGTCGTCGACCGCGCGAACCAGCGCGTCGATGCGTTGCGTGGGCGCGTGCAGTGACGGATCGATCAGCCAGTCGCCGCGTTTCAGCCTGGCCCGTTCAATGCGCGGCCCAGTGATTACGAGAGCACAACGGTCACCGGCGCGTGCGGTGGCGGCGGCTTCGTTGTGCACCTGAATGCCGCGCACCCGTGCCGCCAGCCGGGACGGCGACAGCAGCAACCGGTCGCCCACCGAAACGACGCCCGAGGCGGCTGTCCCCGTAACGACCAGGCCCGCGCCGGTCGGCGAAAAGCTCCGGTCGATCGCCAGGCGGAAGCCGCCGGAGGCGTCGCGCGCGCGATATACCGCCGCCTTGGCCTCGATGGTGGCGAGTACGGCCGGAATGCCGTCGCCCGCGACGCTCGACGCTTCCATGACCGGTGCGGCGGAATAGCCGGCATGGTCCAGCGCGTCGCGCACCGCTGCTCGGGCCGCGTTCAGCCGCGTCGCATCGACCCGATCGATCTTGCTGATCACGGCGGTGACGTCGGCGATCCCCGTCAGTCGCAGGATCGCCAGATGCTCCTTCGTTTGCGGCATTGGTCCGTCATCGGCGGCGACCACCAGCAGCACGGTGTCGATCGCCAATACCCCGGCGAGCATGTTGGACAGGAACCGTTCGTGCCCCGGAACATCTACGAATCCCACCATCGCGCCGGACGGCAGCCGGACATGCGCGAAGCCGAGGTCGATCGTCATGCCGCGCTTTTTTTCTTCCGGCAGGCGGTCCGCGTCGATCCCGGTCAGCGCGCGGATCAGCGCCGTTTTACCGTGATCGACATGTCCGGCCAGCGCGATGATCATGGCCGCGCCGTAACGTCATTCGTGGGCGTTTTTCCAGGACCCGCGGCAGCGTCGTGCTGGCATGGGTCCCCGGAAAAAGCCCACGGATGACAAGCGCGGGGGGTCGAAACGCAATGCCTGGTCGGCGCGGTCGCTGTTGGCACGATGCTCAGGCGACCGGTCCCATGTTGAACGGCAGCCATTCAGGCGGGCGGGCGCGTGCCACTCAACTCACGCGCGCGGGTCACCACGCACTGATCGAACTTCGCTGACGTTCGCGCTGAATTTGATTGACCACCGAAGATCGACCGGCAATCCGTCAGCGCCTGGCGGACAGCGGCGTCGGGCACTCTGGCGGGCGGCGCGATCGGCTCGCCCGCCGCGGGATAATCCGGCTGCCATCCTCCGGCCAGCATGCACGATCGGAACGCATTCTCCCGCGGTCCCTCATTCGTATCGGCTGCCGATCGAGCCTGCGGAAGATATCCGGAACCAATGATCGTGCAGTTCGTTCCGCCGGAGGTCGGTGCGCAATACTCGTTGCCGGCACTGAAATAGCCCGGCGCGCCCATCGTCATTGGCGGGAACCGTGCCAGCGCCGCGCTGTCGCAGTTCGCCGCCGCCGCTTCGAACTGCGCTTCGGTACTGCCCGGCCGATACCAGGATGGACCGTAAACCGCGCATCCACCCACGGTAACCGCGATCGAAACGACGAGCAGCGACTTCCGCATCGATCAGTCTCCGACCTCGATCACCGCATCCACCGCGAAGGCGCCTTCACCCTCCGGCATCGCGAAGACCGGGTTGATGTCGATCGATTGCAACCGCGGGCCGGCGGCGGCGGCAAAGGCGGACAGTCGCGCCAAAGTCTCGGCCAGCGCCTTGACATCGGTCTTCTTCCGCCCGCGCGCACCGAGCAACAGCGGCGCGCCTTTGATCGAGCGGATCATGTCCTCGGCGACATCGGCACCGAACGGGCAGCGGCGGAACACGACATCCTTCAGGATTTCCACGAAGATGCCGCCAAGACCGAACATCGCGATCGGTCCGAACACCGGGTCGTGGTGAATGCCCAGAATGCATTCGACGCCGCCTTTAAGTTGTTTCGCGACCAGGACACCGTCGAGTTTCGCGGTCGGCGCGGCGGTTTTCGCGCGGTCCAACAACAGCGCGAACCCTTCCCGCACTCCGGCCGCGTCGAGGACATCCAGCAGCACACCGCCAATTTCCGACTTATGCACGATATCCGGCGACAGGATTTTCATCACCACCGGGTAACCAAACTTTTCCGCCGCGGCGACGGCCTGTTCCACCGTGGCACACTCCGCCTCGGGTGCGGAGGCGATGCCGGCACCAGCCAGCAAGCGTTTTGCCTCGGCCTCGGACGGGTTTTTCGCGGGCAAGGTTACCGCGGGCACGGTCGGCGCCGGCGCACCGGCCGCGGCGGCGAACGCGGCGCCGAAACGTCCCATCGCGTCAACGGCGACGACAGCGCGGGTCGGGTCCTCATGCACGACCCAACCGTCGGCTTCCAGCTCATCGCGGCCCGCCGGCGGCACGATGACGGAAAGCACATAAAGCCGGTCGGGGTTTTCCGTTTTCACAGCGTTCAGTTGCTCGCGGATCGACGGCCAACGGCGCGACGACGCGGTCATGCTGAAGAACCCAAGCACCGACGAGTACCCGCCATCGCGCACCATCGACTCAGTGAAAGTCTTGACCAGAGTAACATCGTTCGACACCTGCGCGGTCGCGTCGACCGGATTGCGCGGCGCGCAGAACGGCACCAGCTCGCGCAAGCGCTTTTGCGCGGCCACCGGCATCTCCGGCATCGCCAGGCCGAGACTTTCGGCGACATCGGAGATCAGCACGCCGGCGCCGCCGGACACCGTGATCACGCCCAACGTATTGCCCGCCGGATAGATTTTGCGTGTCGCGGTGTGCGCGATGTCCAGCATTTCCTCTGAATTGCGGGCGCGGTAAACGCCGAATTCGGCCATCACCGCCTCGGTGACCGCGTCATCGCCAGCGATCGAGGCGGTGTGCGATTTCGCCGCCTTGGTGCCGAGTTCGCTGCGGCCGACCTTCTGCATGACCACGGGCTTCTTCGCGGCGCGGGCCGCTTCCAGCGCGGCGATCAGGCCGGGGGCCTCCCGGATGCCTTCGGCGTAGACGGCGATCACATCGACCTCCGGATTTTCCGCCAGCCAGCCGATGCACTCGCCCACCGTGACATCCGCCTCGTTGCCGGTCATCACGCATAACGATGCGCCGATGCCGCGGTTGCGCGCCAGCGTGTAAAGATGCGTGCCATACGCGCCGGACTGACTGGCGATCCCGATGCGGCCCGGCACCGGCCAGCCGCTGTCGAACGATGACGAGAAGGTCGCGTAATACGCTCGCCGCGCGTCGAACACGCCGAGACAATTGGGGCCGAGGATACGCATCCCGTACGATCGCGCGGTGGCGACCATTTTGGCCTGTGCGACCTCCCCGGATTCGTCCATTTCGGCGAAACCGGCGGTGAACATGACGATGGCTTTGACGCCGCGTTTACCGAGATCCTCGACGGCGGGCGCGGCGACCTCGGCGGCGACGGCGACGATCGCGACGTCGGGGGTTTCCGGCAGGTCGGCGATCGAGGCGTACGCCTTCAGGCCTTGCACCTCGGCGCGGTTCGGATTGATCGGATACAGCCCGCCCTGGAAGCCCTGCGCGAGCATATAGGCGATCGGCCGGCCGGAGATGCGGGTGGGGTCCGACGACGCGCCAAGCACGGCGACCGAACGCGGCGCCAATAACGGCGTGAGACCGGAAAAACGGGACCCAATGGAGGCGGACCCAGTGGAAGTGGACATGACGGACCTTTCCCAACGTTGCGCGGTGGGCCTGCCGGCCCGCGCGTTGGGATCAGTCTGGCGCCGCCGTCATCGAACGGCAACCCAATGGGGTCAGGTTATTGCCGGTGCTGGAGCGACGAACCCGAGCGAACGGTGGTGTTCGAGGCCTCGACCGGACCTTTGCAGAGATAGGTCGCGCGGATCACGCTACCTTCGCCACGCGTGTTCAGACTCTCCAGAACCGCTGTCCTGGGGCTGTAAATCTGGCATTGGTGGGTCGCGGTTTCGTTGGCGGCCACGAGCTCCCCGGGTGGCCTCGCGGGAATGTCGAGCAACACGGACTCCGGGTTGGATGCCACGAATTCAACGTTGTGTCCGCCACACCCACTCAGGGCGGCAGCCACGCAGATCAGGCTCACGATGGTGGCGGTCCGCATCAAACGACGTCCTTCCCATGGGCAATGAGCCGGAATCAGGACGATCCGGCATCACATGAATGATGAGTAACCGTATCCCCTACGGTCGGCACTGGCAAGGCAAACGACTTCCCGGCATGCTAGGGCCGGCCATCACACTGGAGTACGTCATGCGGTCGCCACAGACCCGGTCGCACCATCATCGCCCGGCCGGGTTACCGGGATGCAAACCGTGGGAAGCGTCGGCGCGTCCGGCCGGCGCCAGTGCAAGAATCTGGCGCCTCTCATGATGCCCGACGAAGATCCCGTCGACCTGGAGCCACTGGGCGACTTCCTGGACTCCGCCCGCGCGCCCGAGGCCTGCATGGACCTGTCCGAGCTGGATGGGTTCCTGGCCGGCCTCGCCGTGGGACCCGCGCCGGTCCCTCCGGATGAGTGGCTGCCGATGGTCTGGGACGACGAGGACCCCGAGTTCGAGGATCAGGCGGAAGCCGATCTTATCCTGGGTACCATGTTCGCGCGCTTCAACGAGATCACCGACGGGCTGGACAATGAGGAGCCCGGCTACGATCCGGTCTACTGGCAGGACGCCACCGGCCGCACCGTTGTCGAGGACTGGACCGTCGGCTTCATGCGCGCGGTCGGCATGCGGCGCGATGCCTGGGAGGGCGTGCTGGAAACCGCCGAGGGCGCCAAACTGTTCATCCCGATCGTCGCCGTCGCGAGCCTCAGCAGCCCGGACATCGACCCGGAAGACATCGGCATCTCCGCCCCCGACATGGACGAGTTGCTGGCGCACGCGGATACGGTGCTGGCCGCCTGCGTCGTCGGGTTGCACGCGTTCTGGCGGGAGCGATCGTCGACGACTCGCCCGCGGCTGACCATGCCGGCGTCGCGGACCCGCAAGCCGCATTGAGCGGCAGGGGGGGTCAGCGGGAATGTCCGCAAGGGGTGGGGAGCGGACTTTCGGAAGGCCGGTGACCCCAAAGGA
>CALFNB010000529.1 GCA_937902425.1 uncultured Acetobacteraceae bacterium
GCCGAATTACAGGCTGTGCGTTGAGACTGAAGACATTTCATAGATAGTTCTGATTTTGCATCATAAGCAACCGGCCTCTCATCCGTCCCTCGCAAAGGAACCACTCTCATGCCGGTCAAAACCCAAGGTCTGATCGAGAAAATCCGGACATTACCACCGGAACTACTGATCGAAGTCGAGGATTTCGTGGACTTCCTCCAGTCGCGCGAGCAGGAGCGCGGCCTCTCCCGCGCCGCCGCCGCCCTGAGTGCGTCTGGCTTCGCCGCGATTTGGAATAACCCGGCGGCCGAGGTCTACTATGCCCTATGAGTTTGGCGACATCGTGTTGGTGCCATTTCCGTTCACCGAGGACGGGAGGAATTCCGCGCTCGTGCCCTTTCTTGACCTCCTGGCAAGTGACATCGCGAACCGGCCAGAAGCACTTGTCCCGTTACCAAACGCGCTCCTCACCCGCATCGAGCGGCTGACCGCGGGCGTAGCCGTCGATCTCGATGCGGCGATCGAGGGCGATGTCGCGCTGTAACATCATGCAGCCGGGCCATGATTGGAAGCCGTCAGCGCATCCACCGTTCCCCAACCAAACGGGCGGATGGCAGTCGCCCAGAGTCGCTGTCAGAGACTGGTCCAGATCAGGCCGCGGGGTCCCCTTCGCGCACCAGCCGAGGCAGCGGTCTGAATGTCAGGCCTTCGTAAATACTCGCCAGATCCATCATCCCTTCGACCTCGGGGAGTTGAATGATAGCTTCCAATCCCTCCAGCAACTCATGTCTCCAAGGTTCGTAGTCACTCCGTGACCAGTGGAACACCTGCGGCGTATCGGGATCGACGATGACGATGTGCGCGAGGGTCGGGACCGTCTTGTACTCCTCCAGCTTACCAAACATGTCGAAGTCCCGGGTTGATGGGGAGAGTACCTCAAGCACGAGGAAAGGTGCGGCGGCGGTCGTGGCGTCATCGTCCGGAATCCCGCAATCGATCCCAGCATCGGGACGGCGGATGTTGCCCATCGGTATGCGGACCGCGAGATCGGCCGTAAAATTCCGGCACTTTTTGCCACGCAGCAAATTGTACAACATGCCGTGAACGCTCGCGACGATCCGGTCATGCCGCTGCTTGGCGCCCGCCATCGCGACAGGAACGCCATCGACGAGTTCGTATCGCAGTTCCTGGTGTAACCCCCATTCCAGGAATTCTTCCGCTGACATCCGGGTCGCCGCTCGTTCGCTCATACCGGCACCTCTCCGCAAGCAACAGTATATAGCACGTAGCACAGTGGTCGCCGTTTCGTCGCGATCCATCACCGCGGTTCTCCCGCGCCACATGATCAGTCCAATGGAGCGGAGGCTTGTTGAATCCCACGCAAGCCTGAAAATCACCTTGCCGCCCGATCGGGGATGCATCCCCGACATTAAACCAGGGTCGCTCATGGTTCCGCGGTCCCGCCGGTGGATGGACGCCGGGAAAGTCCTGTATTGCGGGCCCTCGCGCGATCCAAAGGGGAACTCATCATGCGAATTTGTGTTTTCGGCGCCGGATCGGTGGGCGGCTACCTCGCCGGCTATCTGTCGCGCGGTGGCGCCGAAGTCTCGGTCGTGGCGCGCGGCACCCACCTCGCGGCGATCCGCGCCAACGGCCTGACCGTTGAGACTCCGGACGAAAGCCTGACCGTCCGCATCGCCGCCAGCGACAAACCCGCCAACCTCGGCCGCCAGGACCTTGTCCTCGTCACGGTGAAAGCCCCGGCGCTGCCCGAGGTCGCCGCGACCATCGCGCCGCTTCTGGGCTCGGATACCGCCGTCGCGTTCGTGATGAACGGCATTCCGTGGTGGTATTTCCACGCGCACGGCGGGGCGCTGGACGATCGGCAGCTTGCTTCGGTCGACCCGCACGGAGCGTTATGGCGCGCGGTCGGCCCGAAGCGGGCAATCGGCGCGGTATTCTGGCCGGCGTGCTCGGTCCCTTTACCTGGCGTGGTCCGGCTGCTGACCGGCGCCGGCTCGGGGACGGTGTTCGGGGAGCCCTCGAACACCACGACACCCCGGCTTCACGCACTCGCCGCCGCCTTCCGTGCCGCCGGGTTACCGGTGACCCTGACCGAGGACATCCGCGCGCTGATCTGGCGCAAGCTCGCGTTCAACCTCAGCGCCGGCCCGCTGTGCGTGCTGACCGAGACGCCGGTCATGGACACCCACACCGAGCAACCGCTGATCGACTGTTCGGGTCAGGTGCTCGCCGAGGCGATCGCGGTGGCCGCCGCCATGGGCATCACCCTCGACATGGACATCCCCGCGATCGCCGAAATGAACAAAAGCCTCGCGCACCGGCCCAGTATTTTGCAGGACCTGACGGCGGGACGGCCGATGGAGATCGAGGCGCTGTATGGCGTGCCGCTGGAAATGGCGCGGATGGCTGGCGTGGCGACACCCATGCTCGATGTTCTGGTGAGTCTGATCAAAGTAAAAGCGCGGGCGCGAGGACTCTGGCGCCCGTCGTGACCTCTTGAAGCCGGCATTCGCATGACTACCTTTGCAGTGTTCGGAATGCCCTGTCGGGGTTCCGGCGGCATCGATCGGGTCGGCCCGCATGGGCGGCCCAAATAACGGCAGTTTGCTCCTTTGGAGGTTTTGTCATGACAACGTTCGACTTCGCACCCCTGTTCCGTACCGCGATCGGTTTCGACCGTCTCGCACGACTTGTGGATACCGCCGCGTCAACCGCCGAGGCGTCCGGATATCCGCCATACAACATCGAAAAACTCGGTGACGAAAACTACCGCCTCACCATGGCGGTCGCGGGTTTCCGTCCCGAGGAACTTGATCTCGTGGTCAAGGACAACACGCTGGTGATTTCCGGCCGTCCCGCCAGTGAGACGCAAAAACATGAGGTGCTGTATCGCGGCATCGCCGGCCGCGCGTTTGAGCGCCGGTTCGTCCTCGCCGACCATATCGTGGTCGACGGTGCCGACCTGAACAACGGCCTGCTGCATGTCGGCCTGAAACGCGTGGTGCCCGAGGCGCTGAAACCGCGCCGGATCACGGTCAACACCGGCTCCCAGCCGGCGATCGCCAACGATCCGTCGAAGACCGCGCAAGCGGCCTGATCGCTTGACGGCCTGAACAGCGGCGGGTTCGAACACCGGGTGGGGTTCGGGCCCGCCCGCCGGCTTTCTCACCGATTTCGCCTGATTTCATGCACCCGTGATAAGCGGCGGACTTCAGTACACCACCGGTCACCCCGGCTTGCGAAAGAACGCGTCAGCCGCGCTTTTGTGGCTGTTCTTGCGCACGATATCCGCCTCGACCCGGGCGATTTCGTCGCGTAGTTCGCCGATGTAGTCGCGCAACTCCTCGATCCCGAGTGTGTCCAGAATAAGCTTCTCCAACCGGGTCCGCTTGCGGATCGGAAGATCTTCCTCCTCGGCCATGGCCGTCTCCTTTCGTGGGTGAGATCAGTATAATACGCGTTTCTGGCCTTGACCCACCCCGGACCGCTTGCCATATCCCCCGGCTCGGCCGGGTTCCGAGTATGCATCCCAACAGGTGGTGACGTCCGCCCGGCCGGCCAGGAAAGTGACCCGACATGCCATTGCCCTTGATGCCAAAAGCCACCGCTGTGTGGCTGATTGAAAAGACCGCGCTGACGTTCACGCAGATCGCCGAGTTCTGCGGCATGCATCCGCTGGAGATCCAGGCGATCGCCGATGGGGAGGTCGCACAGGGCATCGTTGGCTATGATCCAGTGGCCAACAGTCAGGTCACCGCCGAGAACATCCGCCTGTGCGAGGCTGATCCGAACGCTCGCCTGAAACTGGCCGCCAGCGCGTTGCCGGTGCCGAAGCGAGCCAAAGGCTCCCGCTACACGCCAGTCGCCAAGCGCAACGACCGGCCGGACGGTATCGCTTTTCTGCTGCGCAACTTCCCGCAGCTGACCGAGGCGCAGGTCGGCAAACTTCTGGGCACCACCAAAGAGACGATCCAGAAAGTTCGCGAGCGCTCGCACTGGAACAGCGCCAACATCAAGCCGCGCGACCCGGTCATCCTGGGTCTGTGCAGCCAGACGGACCTGAATGCCGCCGTGCTCGCCGCGAATGAGCGGCTGGAGCGCGAAGGCCACGCCGTGCCGGTTCCGCCGCCGATGGAGGAAGAAGAGGTCGCCTGACCAACGGCGGCGGAGGCAGTTCGTGCGGTGGGGTCAGTGCAGAGAGGTGCGTATTCGCTCCATCTCATCTTTGATCTGTAATTTCTCAATTTTGAGGCGGGCTATGGCTTCCGCGTCTGGTTGGGGTCGATTGTCTTCGTCGAAAATGCGAGACTCGAGTGAGGCATGGCGCTCTTTAAGGGCGTCCAGTCGTGCATACAGGCTCATGGGCGATTTCTCTCCGAACAGTGCCGGTTACTTCGCCGTGATCCCAACGACTCTCGCCGTATCGATCACGGCAACCCACGGTAGCGCCACCGCCAACCGCGGCGCCAGTGAAAACCGCGTCAAAGATCACACGTCAGCCGACTTTTTTCGTGGTAAACAGGAGTCATGCTAGTCGACAGGGATTCTCTGCTGCGCAAGCTCCACGAACTGCGGAGCGAGCATCGCGACCTCGATACCGTGATCGCCCGTCTGGCCGAGCAGGGGGCGGTCGATCAGTTGCATCTGCAGCGTCTGAAGAAGCGGAAGCTGATGCTGCGGGACGAGATCGGCTGGCTGGAAAGCCGCCTGATCCCCGACAACATCGCCTGAACGGCCCGCCGGACGTGGCCCCACCCGTGACCCATTCCGGCGTCCCAATCAGTCACGCCAGCATCATTCGCGTCGGCATCATCATGGGCAGCCAGTCCGACTGGGCTACCATGTCCCACACCTCGGAAACCCTGACGGCGCTCGACGTGCCGCATGAAACCCGGATCATCTCGGCGCACCGCACGCCGGACAGGCTTCGCGATTACGCCGTCTCGGCACGTGATCGCGGTCTGCGCATCATCATCGCCGGGGCCGGAGGCGCGGCCCATTTGCCGGGCATGGCGGCCGCCTGGACGGCTCTGCCGGTGCTCGGCGTGCCGGTCGAGTCGCACGGCCTCAAGGGCATGGACAGTCTGTTGTCGATCGTCCAGATGCCGGCGGGGATTCCGGTGGGCACGTTGGCGATCGGCCGCGCGGGGGCGGTCAATGCCGCTTTGCTCGCGGTGGCGATGCTCGCGACGACGGATGCCGCGTTGGCGGAGCGGCTGGACGCGTGGCGCGCACGGCAGACCCAGGCGGTGGCGATCGCGCCAGCCCGCGACAAGGCCGCCGGCGGGTCGTGATGGTGGCGCGTGCACGTCTGGCCTGCCCGCCGTCATGTCCGGACCCGGCCCGCGCATCTGTCGCGTCTCTCGGCGATCGTAAGCCGGTTCGTGCACGCGTTGTGCATGCTGGGAGAGAGCCCTGTAATGTGCGCACTGCTTCGCGCGGGGCGTGCGACGAACAGGAAGAAAGCAAGAGGTTTAACACAGAGAAACAGGAGAGGCACGGAGTTCACAGAGCAGAAAAATATTGGAGCGCTTCGCGCGGCTTATGGTCGAACGCCGACGCGACGCTTCATTGTATTCGTTTCTGTCAACTCCGTCTTTCCCCGGTTTCTCTGTGTTGGACTCTTCCTTTCCTGGCGCCACCTGGTTCCGGGGGGACGCCAATGGCCCTCGCGCCCGACCGGTCGATCAGCCGGCACCTGGCAAGATGGGGAGCCGAGCCGAATCGCCAGTCGCGTACGCCGGGTCCCTCGGCCCGACCCAGGATACGTGGCACTTGTAAGGTCGAGCCAGGGGCGGACGGTTGTGGGTCCGCCGTCATCCCTGACCCTCGTTTGCCCCAGCGCGACCATTCTGGGCCGGCCCCCCGTTGACCCGGTTTCCGCTTCCCCCCAACGCGACGATCGGTCTGGTTGGCGGCGGACAACTGGGCCGCATGTCGGCAATGGCCGCCGCCCGCCTCGGCTATCGCTGCCACATCCTGACCCGTGAGCAGGACAGCCCAGCGGCGCAGGTCTCGCATGGGGTGACGATCAGCGACTACACGGATCCCGTGTCGCTGCGGGCGTTCGCCGCCGCCGTGGATGTCATCAGCTTCGAGTTCGAGAACGTCAACGCCGAGGGGTTGGACCTGCTCGCCTCGCTGAAACCGGTGCGTCCCTCGCCCGCGATCCTGCGCATCAGTCAGGACCGCATCGCCGAGAAAAGCTTCGTCAATGGCCGTGGCATCGCCACCGCGCCGTGGCGGCCGGTCGCCAGTCTGGCCGAACTGGAAGCCGCCGCCACCGCGCTCAGCCTGCCCGCCGTGCTGAAAACCACGCGCGAGGGTTATGACGGCAAGGGCCAGGCGATCCTGCGCAGCCAGGCTGATCTCGCGCCCGCGTTCGAGCGGCTGACGCCGAAGCCGCTGATCCTGGAGGGATTCATCGACTACGCGATGGAAATAAGCGTCATCGTGGGGCGCGGCGAGGACGGCTCGGTCTCGGCGTTCGACACGGCGGAGAACCGGCATCGCGACCATATCCTCGACATTACCCTGGCCCCGGCGCGGGTGCCGGTCGCGATCAGCGACGCCGCGCAAACCATCGCGCGCGAGATCGCGACCGGACTTGACCTGGTCGGCCTGCTCGCCGTTGAGATGTTCGTCGCCGCCGATGGCCGCGTCCTGGTGAATGAGATCGCGCCGCGCCCGCATAACTCCGGTCATTGGACCCTCGACGGTTGCCCGATGAGCCAGTTCGAACTGCATATTCGCGCTATCGCCGGCCGGCCGCTGCCGCCCGCCACGCGCCACTCCGACGCGGTGATGAAGAACCTCGTCGGGCCGGAGGACGCCGCGCTTTGGCCGCGCATCCTGGCCACTCCGGGGTTCATTCCGCATCTGTATGGCAAGGATGAAGCGCGGCCGGGACGCAAGATGGGGCATGTGACGCGGCTGTTTCCGAAAGGCGCGCTGCCGGGGGATTTCGGGATCGCGGATGCGTTGGGGTTTCTCGCGAAGCACGA
>CALFNB010000530.1 GCA_937902425.1 uncultured Acetobacteraceae bacterium
CAGCTACGAATCGTACCGATTCGAGCCGAGTCAAAGACTATCTTGGTGCCTATGGGGCAGCGCCCTGACGCTTCTCAAGGCCGAACGCCGGTTAATGCGCCGGATACGTCACGAAGCACTTATCGGACATGAATATATGCGTCTCAGCATAGTCGTGCACCTCCGGCTGCCGACCCAGGGCCTCCATCGCGCCCATCAGCGCCATCCAGTTGAGCATCTCGTGCTGGCCCGCCTGTTCCATCTGCTCCCGCGTGCGCTTGCGCCAGAAATCGTGATCGATGTTCGACAGCGCGTTGAACATCGCCCGGTCCGCGACGTGATCGGGCCACATGTAGCCATTGGTGGGCGACAGAAAGCAGTGCGACCAGCTCGATGAGGCGATGATGGCGACGCGATACGGCGACTCGGCGAGGATTTCGGCGACCGCTTTGCCGACCTCCATGCAGCGCCAGGGCTGCGGCGCGGGCGGATCGGGCGCGTCGGTTTGCGGCGGAATGAACAGCGCCGCCATGCCGCCTTTGGCGTGGATCAGATTGCTGCCGTAGCAGTTCACCGCGAACGGCAGCACCGGCCAGGGAAAGCCTTTGCGGTCCCAGTCCAAATAAAGCAGCGTATTGGTGAACGCGTGCGCCAGTTCTTCCTGATGCAGCGTCTTGTAGGCATAGCTCATGTCGATGCCGCGATCGATCAGCGCGCGGGCGAGGAACTTCGCCACGTCACGCTGCCCGTGCAATTTCATGTCCCAATCGGCCGACTCGTTCCAGCGATTCGCTTTGCCGCCGGCCCAGGGCTTGATGGAAAAATCCTGGTCGAGGCCAAGGACGCAGAAGGCGGGGATGATGTCTTCGCGGAAGTTCTCGTACTGATCGTCGCCGAAAATCAGCACGAAGTCCGGATCGAACTTCTCCAGCGACGCCCGCACGGCGCGGAATCCGTCCGCCATGCGGGCGCCGTAACGGCGGCCGGCGGCGACACCGCGGTCATTGCCGAGTTCCGCCAGCAGCGGGTCGGGCCAGTTGGCGCGGTCCTTGGCGCTCTCGGGCACGTTGGGTGCTGTCAACAGGTGATGGAAGCCGTTCGGCAACCGCTCATCCGGCAGCAGCAGTCCGGGATAGTGGGTGCAGCCAAGGCCGAGGATTTCGCCCATTGAAGCCTCCCTTATTGGTTTGGCCGGCAAGCCGGCGCCTGAATGGTCGCGGCGGAGCGAGAGAAAAGCAGAGGATCCCGGGTGGTGTCAAAACAACCTGAGGACGGGTGCGCTCAACGCCGCTTATCGAGATGCTCAAGCAGCGCCACCGCGCCGGGCAAGGCATGCCGCCGTTCCCGCAGCAGTTTCTCGCCGCCGACGGCATAGACGGCCACGGCGGACAGAATGTCGCGCAACTTGCCGGGCGCGTTGGCATCGAACGGCAGCACGCAGCCGCCGGTGCGTTTCGCCAGGTCCCAGAAGATCTCCGCGTCACGCCGCGCCGCGCCATCGGCGGTGTCGTGCAGCACGATCAGTTTGGTGCCGCGCGCGCCCATGGCGTCGGCCAGATCGCGGCCGTGCGGCAGGCTCTCCTCAAACACATCGCCGATATAGACGACGACGCGCACCGATTGCCGCTTCAGGCCGGCGGCGAGGATCGGTAGCAGGCGGGTCATGCCGGCCTGGCACGTCACCCCGGCGGCGCGGTCGCGCAAGGTGGCCGCATCGTTGGTGAACCCGGTGAAGGTGTGCACGCGGGAGCCGCCATGCACCGCGAGGGCGACGTCCAGTTCTCCAGGCAGCGCTTTGACCAGTGCGTCGGTGACCTGGCGGGCGGCGGTCCATGCTGGCTCCCGGGACGCGGTGGCGTCGACGGCGAAGATAAGTCGGGGGCGGGTGGGCGTGCCGGTTTCGACCGGCGGCTCCGCATTGGTGAAGGCGGCGGGGAGCGAGGCGGCGGCGGAGGTGATGGCGGTGACGACAGTCGTCATCAGGCGATTGAACAGACCGCCATTTTGCCCGCCTCCGTTTTGACGGGGCTTTGGAGGAGGCGGGGGTGCGTCGTCCTGGACCAGGATGAAGTTCGGCTTGTCGGGCATCGCGGTCTCCCGAAAACGGCGCGTTGATATAGGCCGGTGGGCAGCTTCGCGACAATGCCGCGGCCGCGGTTGTCATTTTGGCTGACCGATGTCCCTCGTCATCGTTCGCTTCGCCGCCGTTCGCAGCCTCGCCTCGAGCATGTCCGACCAGTGACAGAATGAGACATTAACCATCGCGTTAACCGTTCATTAATCTCGATCTGATAAGGTGCCGCCCCGGACGAATTGAGGAAACCCGTATGCTCTCGGATTGCGACGACGCGGGCGGGGTGGCTCAGAAGGTGAAACAATCAGACCAGGACCGTCCATACGAGCGGTGCCTGATCGAAGCGAACCCTGACGCGCTGGTCGCGATCAGCCTCGACGGCATCATCACCGACGTCAACGAGGGCACGGTCAGGCTTACCGGGATCCCGCGCGAGAGCATGGTGGGGACCGATTTTTCCGGTTACTTCACTGACGCGGCGCTGGCGCGGCAGCTTTGCCCGACGGTTCTGGCCAACGGCATTGTCACCAATTACCCACTGGTGCTTCGTCACGAGGATGGGCACCTCATCGACGTTGTCTACAACGCCGGCGCCTACCGGGATAATGCCGGAGAGATACGCGGCGTTTGCGCGACGGCACGCGACGTCACCGAAAGCCGTACGATCGAACTTCAATTCCGAACGTTCATCGAATCCGCGCCGGATGCGATGCTGCTGATCAGCGGAGCTGGCACAATCCTGTTGATGAACCGCCAGACTGAACACCTGTTTGGGTATCGCCGCGATGAACTCCTGGGGGAGGCCGTGGAGGTGCTCGTCCCGGACCGGTTCCGCGGCGCGCACCCCGGCCATCGGTCGAAATTCTTTCGCGAGCCGCTGCCGCGACCCATGGGAGTGGGTCTTGATTTATGGGGCCTCCGCAAGGATGGAACTGAATTCCCGGCCGAAATCAGTCTCAGTCCGATCGAAAGCCCGCACGGCCTTACCGCCGGCGCGACCATTCGGGATGTGTCGCAACAGAGATCGGCTTCGCGATATGCCCGGAGCCTGCTCGAAGCAAGCCTCGACCCCCTGGTCACGATCAGCCCCGAGGGAAAGGTCACCGACGTCAACGAGGCTACCATCAACGTGACAGGTGCCTCGCGGGAAGAACTCATCGGCACGGATTTCTCCGACTACTTCACCGAGCCGGAGCAAGCCCGGGAGGGATACCGGCAGGTCTTCGCCAAGGGGTTCGTGACCGATTATCCGCTGACGATTCGCCACGGGAACGGCCGCCTCACGGATGTTCTTTACAACGGGTCGGTTTATAAGGACGCCGCCGGAAAGGTGCTCGGCGTCTTCGCCGCGGCTCGCGACGTGACCGAATCGCAACGCGTCATGCGCGAGTTCTCGGAGACGAAAACCCTGCTGGACAATATATTTCAAAGCTCCACCAGATATTCGATTATCGGCAAGGACCTCGAACACCGGATTGTGTCATGGAACGAGGGGGCTCGGCGAAATTACCGTTACACCGCGGAAGATGTCATCGGACGCAACGCTCGAATGCTGCACACTCCGGAAGATGTCGCCTCCGGTGCCGTTACCGCCATGTTCGCCACCGTCTTGGAGACCGGCGTGGCCGAGGGCGAATTCGAACGCGTTCGCAAGGACGGTTCGCGGTACTGGGCCAACGTTGTCGTCACCCTCCGCAACGATGCCGCGGGCAATCCGATTGGCTATCTGCTCATGAGCAACGACATCTCCGAGAGAAAGCAAGCGGAGGAGCAGGCGCGTACCACCTCCTTGTATGCGCGGAACCTGATCGAAGCGACCCTCGACCCGCTCGTGACGATCAGTCCCGAAGGCAAGATCACCGACGCCAATGAGGCCATGGCGCATATCACCGGAGTGCCGCGGGAGAAGCTGGTCGGGACGGATTTCTCCGACTGTTTCACCGAGCCGGGAAAAGCGCGCGAAGGCTATCAGCAAGCCTTCGCCAAAGGTTTCGTCACCGACTTGCCACTCACCATCCGTCACCGGGATCGCACTCTGACCGAGGTGCTGTACAACGCGTCCGTCTACAAGGACACGCATGGCAGCGTACTTGGTGTCTTCGCCGTCGGCCGCGACATCACCGGGCAACGACGGGCCGAAGCGGAGATCGCCGAGCAACGGCGTAAAGAGCTTGACAGACTCGCGGAACTCGAACGATTCCAAAGGCTGACCGTCGGCCGCGAACTCAAGATGATCGAACTCAAGAAAGAAATCAAGGAACTACAAAGCGCGGCCGTAAAGAACGGCGTCGAATGACAGGCGCATCTTCCGGACAGCTCATGAGCGAGAACGTCGAGGCTGATGAGCGAAGTGTGTCCAGCGCCATTCCTGAAATCCCTGACGAGCGTGGGGATACCGGCAGCGGCATCGATACGCCGCCACAAGCGGCGCTGAATACCCTGGAAGACACGACCGAAGAACGACTGACGCTACGCCACACCCAGCGTGCCATGATCAATATTCTCGATGACGCGGAAGAAGAAAAGCTCAGGCTGCGGACCTCGCAAAAGGCACTGCTCAATATCCTGGACGATGCGGCCGAGGAAAGAGCGCATTTGGCCGATATGCAGCGCGCTGTGCTGAATATCCTCGACGACTTCGATCTCGAGAGACAGAAGGTCGAACAGGTGAACGCCGAGCTTCGCGATGAGGTCGCGGTCCGCGCGCGCGCGGAGAAGGCGCTTCGCCGCGCCCATATCGCGACGGAAACGGCGAACAATGAGCTGGAAGCTTTTAGCTACTCCGTGGCGCATGACCTCCGGGCGCCGCTGCGCAGCATCGACGGGTTCAGTCAGGCCCTGATCGAGGATTGCGCGGACAGTCTTCCGCCGGAAGGAAAGACCTGGCTTGGCTATGTGCGCGAGTCCGCCCAACACATGGCGCAGCTCATCGATGGCCTGCTGTCACTGTCGCGTGTGGGCCGCGCGGAGGTGCATCGCTCGCCAATCGATCTCGCGCCCATCGCGCGCAACGTGTCGGCGCGCTTGCGAAGAGATGAACCGGACAGGTCGGTCGAGTTTACCATACCGGCGGAAATGACCGGCGACGCGGATGCCAGACTTCTCGAAATCGTGTTTGACAACCTTCTGGGGAACGCCTGGAAATTCTCCAGGAGGCGACCGACGGCGCATATCGAGGTCGGTCAGACCTTCCAAAACGGACAGCAGGTCAATTTCGTCCGCGACGATGGCGCCGGCTTCGATATGGCCTATGCGGGAAAGCTGTTCGCCGTTTTCCAACGCCTGCACACGCTGCGTGAATTTGAAGGTACCGGCATCGGGCTCGCGAACGTGGAGCGAATCATCCACCGGCATGGCGGCCGGATCTGGGGTGTGGGGGAAGTCGGGCGCGGTGCGACCTTTTACTTTACCCTTGAGGAGGGCTTATGAGCAGAATCATTCTTCTCGTTGAGGACAATCCGAGTGACGAGGCGCTGACGCTTCGGGCATTCAAAAAGAGCGGTATTTCAAACGAGGTCGTGGTGACCCGCGATGGCGCGGAGGCGTTGGATTACCTGTTTTGCACCGGAGCGTTCGCTGATCGAAACCCGGCGCACATGCCGACGGTGATCCTGATGGATCTCAATCTTCCAAAAGTCGGCGGCCTCGAAGCATTGCGCCGGATTCGGGAAGCTGAGGCAACCAGGCTGATCCCGGTGGTGATCCTCACCTCATCGGACGAAGAGGAAGACCGCCTCAAAGGGTACGAGATCGGTGCCAACAGTTATGTGCGCAAGCCCGTGGAATTCAATCAGTTCGCCAACGCGGTGCAGCAACTCGGACTGTATTGGCTTATTTTGAACGAGCCCGCACCGCCAAAAAATGGGAAATCAACGAAGCATGAAACCTGACATTCAAATCCTGATTCTTGAAGACTCGGTGAAGGACGCCGAACTCCTGGAGCGTGAGCTACGGCAAGGGGCGATCACATTCAGTGCCCGCAAGGTTGACACACGGGAAGATTTTGTCGCGCAGCTCACCGAGTTCGAGCCCGACCTCATCATCGCCGACTATAAGCTTCCCGCGTTCGATGGCCTGCAGGCTTTGGATATCGTCCGGGAGCGGTCTCCCGTGCTGCCGTTCATCCTGGTTTCCGGCTACATCGGCGAAGAGCGGGCAATTGAAGCACTGAAACGCGGCGCGACCGACTTCATCCTGAAAGACCGTCTCGGCAGGCTCGTGTCCTGCGTCCAGCGAGCGATGCGCGAAGCTGAGGAACGGGCAGAACATCACAGGCTGGGGGAGCGATTCCTGCTGTTCGTGGAATCTTCGCCGAACGCCATGGTGATGATCAACGCCGATCGCCGGATCGAAATGGTCAACGGGCGGACCGAGCAAATGTTCGGATTTCCGCGCGCCGAACTTTTGGGTCGCTCCATTGAAGTCCTGTTTCCCGACCGGTTCCGCGGCCCGCATCGTGGGCCGCCTTTGGCACTCTTCGCGACCCGCTCCCCAGGCTCGCCCGCGGCGCCCGGCGACCTGTTTGGCCTGCGGCGGGATTGCACCGAATTCCCGGTCGAGATCGAACTCAATCCGATCGAGACCGCGGACGGCACGGAGATCCTCTACGTCATCGTGGACATCAGCGCGCGGCGCCAGATCGAACAGGAAAAAGACCGGCAGCGGCAGGAACTGGAACGGTCCAACGCCGACCTGGAGGATTTCGCGTATATCGCGTCGCACGACCTCAAGGCGCCGCTGCGCGCGATTGGCCACCTGGCGCAGTGGATCCAGGAGGACATCGCGCTGACGGCCAGTCCAGAGACCTCGCAAAATCTCGATTTGCTGCAAGGCAGGGTGTCGCGGCTGCAAATGCTACTGGACGGGCTGCTGGCTTACTCGCGCATCGGGCGGGTCGACTCGCCCGTCGAGGATGTCGACATCCCACGTCTGGTGCGCGAGATCGCCACCTTGTTGTCGCCGCGGCCAGGGTTCGTCATCACCTGCGTGGGACAGTTCCCGCGGATCCATACCCGCTATGCGCCGATCCGGCTGGTGCTGGAGAATCTGATCGGAAACGGACTGAAACACCACGACCGCTCGGAAGGCCACATCACCGTCTCCGCGCGCCGCCAACCGGACGGCGCGATGGAGTTTCGCGTCGCCGATGATGGGCCGGGCATCGAACCGAGATTTCATGACCGCATATTCGTGATCTTCCAGACGCTCGCGGGCCGTGACGAGGTCGAGGCAAGCGGCATCGGTCTGGCGATCGTCAAGCGGCAGGTCGAGGGTCACGGCGGTCATATCCGGGTTGAAAGCGCTCCACCGGGGCGTGGCTCGACGTTCATCTTCACGTGGAAAGAGTCGTCGCGAACGGATGTTGTTCCGGGAGCCATCGCGACCGCGGCGGCTGCGTAATCGCGCGGCACGCGATGGCGTTAAGCCGCCGCCCCCAACGCCTGCGACTTCACCAGCCGCGCGTACAACCCGTCCAGTGCCAGCAGCGACGCGTGCGTCCCGGTCTCCACCGCGCGGCCGTCGGCCATCGCCACCACCAGATCCGCGTCCCGCACCGTCGACAGCCGGTGCGCGATCACGATCGTCGTCCGGCCCGCCCGCAGCCGGGTCAGCGCCACCTGCACCGCCGCCTCATTCTCCGTGTCCAGCGCGCTGGTCGCCTCGTCCAGCAGCAGCACCCGCGGATCGCGCAGCAATGCCCGCGCCAGGGAAATCCGCTGGCGTTGCCCACCCGACAGCCGGCCTCCGCCGGGTCCCACCACCGTGTCGTAGCCCTTCGGCAACGCCCGGATGAACCCCGCGGCCTGGGCCGCGTCCGCGGCTGCCTCGATCGCCTCCCGGCTCGCGCCAGGCCGGCCCATCGCGATGTTCGCCGCCACCGTGTCATCGAACAACAGAGCGTCCTGGCCGACATAGGCGATGCTGTCGCGCAGGCTCTCCAGCGACACGCCGCGCACGTCGGCGCCATCGATCCGCACCGCCCCGGTCGTCGCGTCGTGCAGCCGCGGGATCAGCGCCAGCGCCGTCGACTTCCCCGCCCCTGACGGCCCGACCAGCGCCACGGTCTGTCCCGGGTGCGCCTCGAAGCTCAGCCCGGTCAGGCCTGGCCTGCCATCGGGGTAGACGAAGCCCACCTGCTCGAACCGCACATGACCTCGGCCGGGAGGGAGGGGGCGGGCACCGGGGGCGTCCTGAATGCGGGCCGGCTCGTCGATCACCGCGAACACGCGCACGAGGCCGGCCATCCCTTCCTGCAGCGCCGAGTTCAATGAGCCCAACGCCCGCAACGGCCTCGCCGCCAGCAGCAACGCGCCGACGAAGGCGCCGAAATCGCCCAGTGTGTGGTCGGAGACGGTGGCGCGCCAGGCCTCGAAGGCGATGACCAGGGCGACGGCGATGCCGCCCAAGACCTCCAGCACCGGTTCGACGCGGGAACGGGTTTTGGTGATGTTCAGCAGCGTGCGATACAGTGAGCGGAACGCGGTCTCGGCGCGTTTCGTTTCGATGTCCTCCAGCCGGTAGGCGCGCACCGTCCTCGCCTGGGCGAAGCTTTCGTTCAGCATCGCGGCGGTTTCGCCAATCGTTTCCTGCATGCCGCCCGAGGCGCGGCGCACCCGCTTGCCGATGCGCTGGATCGGCACGGCCGCGAGCGGGTAAAGCACCGCCGACAGCAGCGAGAGCAGCGGGTCCATGTAGATCATCGACGCCACCAGGCCGATGACGGTCACCACGTCGGCGAGGCCGTTGACGGTGCGGGTCAAAGCCTCCCGGATCGCGGTGGCGTCGGTGGTGAAGCGGGTGGCGAGCTGCGCGGGTGCCTCGCGCTCGATGCGGGCGAGGTCGGTGCGCGTCAGATGCGCGAACATGCGGTTCTGCAGGTCGCGGATCACTCGCAGCACCAGGGACTGGGCTTCAATACTTTGAAAGTATTGGGTTATTGCCTTGAGCAGCGTGACCAGCACGACCAGCAGCGGGATTTGCCAGGCGATGCGCGGGTCGGAGTCGGCGAACAGAATGCCGGCATAACGCAACACCAGCGGATACAGCGCGGTCGCCCCCGCCATCGCGGCGCTGAGGAACAGCACGAGGGTGAGCCTGGGTTTGTAATGGCGGATGTGGTCGCGCCAGAGCCGCGCCAGCAGGGCGCGGGTGGTGGAGGGGTCGATCCGCGGTTTCATGGGGGAGTGTTTGCCGGAGTGGCCGGGGTAACTCAAATGTTGGGGGTGGGGGAGAGCGGCACATCCCCGCACGTCATGGCTGGGCTTGACCCAGCTATCTCCGGTGCCACTGTGCTGGGACAGATGGCCGGGCCAGGCCAGGCCATGACTGTACGGTGACCACGCCTCGAGCTTTAGCGATAACGGGTAGCAGAACAGTAGCCTGGAAGGTCCGGACCCATGCCAACGTCCCTGTACCGACCCGATCTGATGGGCAGCGCGAGGCTCGTGCCCTCAGGCGCCTTCGAAGCAGGCTCATGGCAGTGTTTCACGTTGGTCTACACCGCCGGCCGTTTTGGGGTCGACGATACCGGCTCGATAAAGATCGGTTTCCGCTTCGCGACCGACTTCGGTCCGGTGCAATTCAGTGAGCCCAAGGCGCCTGGCTACACCTCGGTCGAAGCATCCAACGGTGCGACGCTGGACGCCAGGTGGGAGTTCAAGCGGAACATCCGCCCTTGGAGCCGCTCGCTTTATATCGGCGTGGTGAAAGACTTCCTGGCGCCTGGCGATACGATCGCGATCCGGTTCGGGGACCAGCGGCAAGGTTCACCGGGCATTCGGGTGCAAACCTACTGCGAGAGCGAATTCGAGTTCCACGTGCTGGTCGACGCGATCGCGACCTACGACTATGTCGCCCTGCCCGAAAGCCCGCGGATCAGAATCGTTCCCGGACCTGGCGTGCGTTGGTTCGCCATTTTGCCAACACTGGTTCGCGCCGGCGAGCCATTTCGCTTCGCGCTCAAGGTGGACGACAAATGGGGCAACCCCTCGGATCGGGTGACGCGGGGACTGCGTCTTGTCACCGAAGCGCCGATCGCGGGCCTGCCATCACGAATTCGGCTGAGCGACGGACAATTCGGCGCGAGCGTGGAGGGCTTGCGGATCGACGCGCCCGGCGAGCGCACGATCCATGTCATCGATGAGAGCGGCGTCGAGGTCGCTCGTTCCAACCCGCTGCGCATTGTCGCCCCTGACACCGGGCTGGTGCATTATTGGGGAGATACCCATGGCCAGTCCAACGAAACGCTCGGCACCAACACGGCCCGCGAATATTTCGAGTTCGGGCGTGACAAGGCGCACCTCGACGTCATGGGCCATCAGGCCAACGACTTCCAGATGACGGGGGCGTTCTGGCGCGACCTCAACAGCCTTACCCGTGAGTTCGACAATCCCGGCCGGTTTGTTTGCATTCCGGGCTACGAGTGGTCGGCCAACACGGCGGTTGGCGGCGACCGCAACGTGCATTACCGGCATGAGGGCGAGACGATCCACCGCTCCTCCCACGCTCAGATCGCGGATGCGGCTGACATCGTTGATGAGGGTACGGACGCGCACGACGCACATGAATTGTTCGCCAGGCTGCGGGGAAAGGACTGCGTCGTTCTGGCGCATGTCGGCGGTCGCTACGCGGACGTCAAATTCGCCCATGATGGCGCGCTTGAAACCGCTGTGGAGGTGCATTCCGCCTGGGGCACGTTCGAGTGGATCCTGCGTGATGCGTTGGAGATGGGTTATCGCGTCGGCGTCATGGCGAATTCAGATGGTCACAAAGGCCGGCCCGGCGCCTGTTATCCGGGGGCCTCGTTCTTCGGCAGCTATGGCGGTCTTACCTGCTTTCTCGCCGAGCGGCTCGACCGCGATGCCATTTTCCGCTCGATGCGCCGGCGCCGGCATTACGCGACCACGGGCAACCGTGCGCTGCTGGAGGTGACGCTCCGGCCCGCCGCCGGCGCTGATCTGTTCGACTCCGATCCGGATTTACCGGGCTCGCCGCCAGCGACAACACGGGTTGCTCAATTGATGATGGGTGACATCGCCCGGGTCGCGGATGACGCTGTCGAGCTGATCATCAATGTCGTGGGTTCCGCGCCGATCGAGCGGCTCGATATTTTCGACGGGCTCACTCTCCTGGAAACCGTGCGGCCTTACACCGCGGCCGATCTCGGTGCGCGGGTGAGGCTCGTCTATGAGGGCGCCGAATACCGCGGCAGGGCGCGGACCACCACATGGGACGGCACACTGGACATCTCAAGTAATCGCATTCTGAGTACACAGGTGATCAACCACTGGAACCTCGACCGCGGGATCCAGTGTCAGAACGAAACATCGTTGACGTGGAAGGCAGTGACGACCGGCAACTACGGCGCCATCGATCTATGGCTGGCGGAGGCAACGGACGGCGTGCTGTCCTTCCGGACAGCCCATGTTTCCGGCAGCTGCGCGGTCGGCGAGCTTGGGGTCGAGCCGCGGGTGTTCGAGGCGGGTGGGCTGGGGCGCGCCGTGCAGTTGCAGCGCCTCCCGGCCGCGATGACGGAGCGGCGGCTATTGTCGCGGCGCACGATCGCGGTGCGCGCCAAAGGCGACACAAGGCTGTTCGTTCGAGTGCAACAGGAGGATGGCCATCGGATGTGGTCCAGCCCGATCTACCTGGTCCGGGGTGGCGCGGCGACCGCTTTGCCGCGGCGAAGCAAGGAGTTGAGCAAGGATTCCGGTTGAGAAACCACCAACGACCGGCAATTGTCCAGAGATGTTTGAGGTACGTCATGAAAGGTAAATCTCCGCCGAACGCGTTAACCGGGCACCTTGCCGTGGCACTTCTGGCGGCCATATTCGTCGGTGCCAGTGCGATGGCTCGTGCTGAGACAAACCTGGTTCGAGTGGCCACGCAATTCGGTCTGGCTTATCTGCCCTTGGTGGTGATGGAGCACGATCACCTCTGGGAAAAGCAGGCGGAGTCGCGAGGTATGAAAGTGCGCGTCGAATACACGCGGCTCGGCGGGGGCGCGGGACTTAACGATGCGTTGCTATCGGATTCAGTCGAACTCGTGGCTGGTGGCATCGCGCCGATGCTGCTCTTGTGGGACCGCACTTTAAGCAGCGTCAAGGTCATTGGGATTTCCGCCCTCAACGTATCTCCGATCGACATTCTGACCAATAAGCCAGACGCGAAATCGCTGGCCGATTTCACGGCGGAAGATCGCATCGCGGTCCCCGCCATCAAAACGTCGATTCAGGCGATTGTGTTAATGGCGGCGGCGGAAAAGACGTTTGGACCGGGCGGGGGAAACCGCCTGGACACTCTCACCGTGACAATGCAGCACCCCGACGCGTTGACGGCGTTGATGACGCGCAGCAGCCAGATAACCGGCTATGTTTCAAGTTCGCCGTTCCAGGAAATCGCGTTAAAGAGGCCGGGCATCTTGAAACTCACCGACTCGGTCGCGGTATTCGGCGGCCCGACCACGTTGAGCGTGGTTTACGCCAAGAGACGATTCGCCACGGACAACCCCGTTGTCATGGAAGCGTTTTACGCGGCGGTTCGCGAGGCCGTGGCCATGACCGGCTCTCAGCGGGGTACGGCAATCGATGAATATCTGGAGGTGACCCGGGAGAAAACCGATCGAACGTTGATTGAAGAGATACTCGCACGCCCCGATTTCAAATTTGGCATTCAGCCGGTGGGAACGTTGCCGGTTGCCCAACTGATGCATCATTTCGGGCTTCTGAGGCAAACACCGGCATCATGGAAGGAGTACTTCGCGGATCCTCTCCATTCCGGTCAGGGCAGTTGATCTGACGGCGGCCTCCCCCCGCCATCAACCAATCCCTGGCGCCCCGCCCCACAAACAGGCATACGCCCGAGGGCCCGCACAAGCCGAACCCGGAGGTCAGCATGCCCAGTTACCACGATCTTCGCAGCAGCCTCATCGTGGGCGCGGCGTTAGCGGTCATGCTCCCCGTCCTCGGTTTCGCGCAGATCCCGACGACCCCGGTCGATAAACCGCCTGACACCTCCGGCAACTCCTCGCTGCGCGCGCCGATTACCGCCGGGCCTGATCCGGTCGTCGGCAGCGTCGATGGCAAGCTGATCTACCTCAGCGACCTCACTCGCGTGACCAACACGCTGCCGGAGCAAATGCGCAACCTGCCGTTCGAATCGGTCATGCCGGCGCTGCTGGACCGGCTCATCGACCACCAGTCACTGACCATGACCGCGCGCCGTGCCGGGCTGGACAAAAAACCGGAAATCCAGCGCGAGATGCAAGCCGCCGCCGATCTGGTGCTGGAGCGTGCCTGGCTGGCCGAAGTCACCCCCTCGAAGGTGACCGAGGCGGCGATCGTCGCCCGCTTCAACCGAGAGTACGCCAACCGCCCCGCGACCGACGAAGTGCGTGCCCGCCATATCCTCGTGGGCACCGAAGCCGAGGCGCAGTCGGTGATTCAGGAGCTGAAAGGCGGCGCGGATTTCGCCTCCGTCGCGCGCGTGGCCAGCAAGGATCCCGACGGCAAGCAAGGCGGCGATCTGGGGTTCTTCCGGCGGGACCAGGTCTGGCCCGGCTTCGCCGATGTCGCCTTCTCCCTCCAACCTGGGCAAATCAGTCCCGCGCCTGTCCACAACGAATTCGGCTGGCATGTCGTGAAGGTCGAGGAACGCCGCCTGGTCGCTCCCCCGACGTTATCGGAGGTCCGCGAGAAAATCCGCCAGGAACTGACCGCGCTGGCGGTGAAGGAGGCGATCGCCGACGCCAGGAGCCAGATGATCATACATAAGTTCAATCTGGACGGCTCGGAGATTGACCGCGACCCGCGGATCACCCGCACGGGTCAGTAACTCCCCTGATCACAGGAGCACAAAATGGTTCAGGACCCCGCGTTCGCGTTGGCCGCGCACGTCACACGCACCGGCTTTGAGGATCTGCCCGCCGCGACGGTGGCCGCGACGAAGCGCGATATCCTCGACACGTTCGGCTGTATTCTGGGTGGCAGCGGGGCGCCGGGGATCGACGCACTGTATGACATGGAGGATCACTGGGGCGGGCGCGAGGAGAGCGTTGTCCTTTGCCGCGGCCGCCGGTTGCCGGCCCCGCGGGCGGCTCTGCTGAACGCCAGCATGGGGCACGCGCTGGATTTCGACGACACGCATGACACCGCGGGCTCGATCCACCCGGGGATATCCGTGCTCGCGGCGGGTCTGGCGGTGGCGGATTTGCTCGGAGCGGTGGATGGAAAGCGATTTATCCGGGCGATTGCTCTGGGATTGGACGTGTCATGCCGGATCGCTCTGGCATCGACAGTCGATCGCGGCTGGCATCGCACCGCCTGCATCGGCGTGTTCGGCGCGGCGGTCACCTCCGCCCTGCTCCTCGGCCTGAACGCCGAGCAAATGCGCCACGCCCTGGGCATCGCCTACAGCCACGCGGCGGGCAACCGGCAATGCATCCTGGATGGAGCGCTGACCAAACGATTGCAGGCGGGTCAGGCCGCCAGCGCCGGGGTATTCTCGGCGGTCCTGGCGCGGAAGGACTTTACCGGCGCACACAACATCTTCGCCGGCCGCTATGGGTTCCTGGAGCTGTACCAGCCGAACGGCGCCGATCCCGCCTTGCTGCTGCGCGATCTGGGCCAGGCGTTCCGCGGCGATGGGCTGAGTTTCAAACCCTGGCCCTGCGGCCGGCCGTTGCATGCCGGGATCGACGCGGCGCTGGCCGTGCGGGCCCAGATGGGGGAGACCGACGCGGGCCAGATCGCTGAAGTAACGATGACGATGGACGCGGCGGGCCACGCCGATCAGTTCGAGAGCGGGCCAACGAAGCGCCGGCCAACCCAGGTGGTGGAGGCTCAGTTCGCGCTGCCGTTCCTGGTTGCGACCGCTCTGGTGCACGGCAAGGTCGGAATCGGCGAGGTGGCGGGCCTCGGCGACGCCGCGACCCTGGCGCTGTCGGACCGCATCAAGGGAGAGATCGTCGCCGGTTCCAGGCCGCGCGGCTGGCTGACGCTTACGGTTCGGCTGGCCAACGGACAGACCGTCAGCGTCGAGGCGTCCGACCCTATCGGATCGCCCGAGAAACCACTGTCCGCCGCGCTGCTGCGCGCCAAGTTCCAGGATAACGCGGCCAACGCGGTCCGCCCGATCGCGGCGGCGGACGTGGCGATGGTATTGAACACGCTGGAAAAGCTGGAGGATGCGGCGAACGTCGGAGTGCTGACGCGAACGTTCGCGTAACGCCGCGTTATCAGGATGGGCTGGAAGATCCGCAGACATCAACCCAGTCCGCCTGAATAAGCTCGGCCATGCGAAGCGGGTTGATCCTGATCGCACTGTTCGGCGACCCGGCGGCGGGCAATACCTCA
>CALFNB010000531.1 GCA_937902425.1 uncultured Acetobacteraceae bacterium
CCCGCCAGGAGGCGCTGCCTCCTGGACCTCCGGCAAAGGCACGCCTTTGCAATCCATCCATTGGTTGGCCCTCTGAGGGGGCCGACCCGGACCTTGATACAGCACGGTTGGCCCCCTCAGAGGACCAACCCAAAGAATGGTTCCAAGGGCCACTGCCCTTGGCGGGGCTCCAAGGGGCGGCGCCCCTTGGTCGGGGTCCGGGGTGAAACCCCGGCTTTTCCTCCGGCATCACGCCGCCCGATTGTCGAGATCAACGTTCAGCCCAAGGGATTTCAACTCCTTGACCAGCACGTTGAAGCTCTCCGGAATGCCCGCCTCGAAGTTATCCTGCTCGCGCACGATCGCCTCATAGACCTTAGTACGCCCAGACACGTCATCCGACTTCACCGTCAGCATTTCCTGCAACGTATAAGCAGCGCCGTACGCCTCCAATGCCCAAACCTCCATCTCGCCGAACCGCTGCCCGCCGAACTGCGCCTTCCCACCCAGCGGCTGCTGGGTAACAAGGCTGTACGGCCCGATCGAGCGCGCATGGATCTTGTCGTCGACCAAATGATGCAGCTTCAGCATGTAGATGTAGCCGACGGTCACCTTGCGTTCGAACGACTCGCCGGTGCGGCCGTCCGTCAGCACCACCTGCCCCGAGGTATTCAGACCGGCACGGGTCAGCATGCCCTCGATATCCGACATGCGAGCGCCATCGAACACCGGCGTCGCGATCGGGATCCCCTTCTTCAGGTTCTCCGACAGCTCCACCAGTTGTTCCGTGTTCAGATTGGCGATCTGCTGCGCGAAGACTTCCTCGCCATAGATATCCCGCAACCGGTCGAGCAGATCCTGACGCCGTGCCCCGGTGCGGCGATATTCCTCCACCAGTTCACCGATCTGCTTGCCCAGAGTGGCGCACGCCCAACCGAGGTGGGTTTCGAGAATCTGACCCACGTTCATGCGGGACGGCACGCCAAGCGGGTTCAGCACCAGATCGACCGGGGTGCCGTCTTCAAGGAACGGCATATCCTCCACCGGCACGACGCGGGACACGACACCCTTGTTGCCATGCCGGCCGGCCATTTTGTCGCCGGGCTGCAGTTTGCGCTTCACCGCGATGAAGACTTTCACCATTTTCATCACGCCGGGCGGCAACTCGTCGCCACGCTGCAGCTTTTCGACCTTCGACTCGAACCGGTCCTGCAACTTCTTGATGGCGACGTCGTATTCACGGCGCAGCGTCTCCATCTCGGCCATCACGCCGTCGTCCTGCACGCCGATATGCCGCCACGAGCCACGCGGATGTTCCGCCAGCAACGCCTCATCGATCACCGAGCCGGCCTTGATGCCCTTGAACCCGCCGGCAGCCTTGCGACCCATCAGTTTCTCGCGCAGCCGGTTGAGGAAACTGCGCTCCTGGATCGCCTGCTCATCGTCGCGGTCCTTGGCGAGGCGTTCGATCTCGGCGCGTTCGATCGCCATCGCGCGCTCGTCCTTGTCAACGCCGCGGCGGCTGAACACGCGCACATCCACCACCGTCCCGGTCACGCCGGGTGGCAGCTTCAGCGATGTATCCCGCACATCCGAGGCTTTCTCGCCAAAGATCGCCCGCAGCAGCTTTTCTTCCGGCGTCATCGGGCTTTCGCCCTTTGGCGTGACCTTGCCGACCAGGATGTCACCGGGGTTCACCTCAGCGCCGATATACACAATGCCGGCCTCGTCGAGGTTTTTCAGCGCCTCCTCACCGACGTTGGGAATATCGCGGGTGATTTCTTCCTGGCCGAGCTTGGTATCGCGCGCCATCACCTCGAACTCTTCGATGTGGATCGAGGTGAACACGTCGTCGCGCGCGATGCGTTCGCTGATCAGGATCGAGTCTTCGAAGTTGTAGCCGTTCCAGGGCATGAACGCGCACAGCACGTTGCGGCCAAGCGCCAGTTCGCCGAGTTCGGTGGACGGCCCGTCGGCGATGATGTCGCCTTCGTCCACCACATCACCCACGCGCACCAGCGGACGCTGGTTGATGCAGGTCGATTGATTGGACCGCATGAACTTGCGCAGCCGGTAAATGTCGACACCTTTGGTGGTAGCGTCGTCGCTGGTCGCACGAACAACGATGCGGGCGCCATCGATCTGATCGATCACGCCCGGCCGGCGCGCGACGATCGTCGCACCGGAGTCACGCGCGACGGCGGCCTCCATGCCCGTCCCCACCAGCGGTGCGTCGGCGCGGATCAGCGGCACCGCCTGACGCTGCATGTTGGAACCCATCAGCGCGCGGTTGGCGTCGTCGTTCTCAAGGAACGGAATCAATGCCGCCGCCACCGAAACGAGTTGCTTCGGCGACACGTCGATCGCGGTCACATCCTCCGGTTTCACCAGACGGAAATCGCCCTGCTTGCGCACCGAAACGAGTTCCTCGGTGAATTTGCCATCGCTGTCCATCGGCGCGTCGGCCTGCGCCACGACCAGGCGCTCTTCCTCCATCGCCGACAGATAACGCGGCTCCTTCTGCACGACGCCGTTCTTCACCAACATGTATGGGGTCTCGATGAAGCCGTATTTGTTGACTTTCGCATAGGTCGCGAGCGAGTTGATCAGACCGATGTTAGGGCCTTCCGGCGTCTCGATCGGGCAGATGCGGCCGTAATGGGTCGGATGCACGTCGCGCACCTCAAACCCGGCGCGCTCGCGGGTCAGACCGCCCGGCCCAAGCGCGGACAGACGGCGCTTATGGGTGACCTCCGACAGCGGATTGGTCTGGTCCATGAACTGCGACAACTGCGAGGAGCCGA
>CALFNB010000532.1 GCA_937902425.1 uncultured Acetobacteraceae bacterium
CGCAGGGGCGCCGCCAACGTATCCCTTCCATAGAATATGCAATTGTCAAAGAACGGAAGACACACAAATGCCGTCGGACCGCGTGGTGCGGCGCTTCCAGCTCCGTCTGCCCTGCTGAGCACCTTCCCGGCGCAGACCGAGAAACATAGCCACCTGGCCGAACGTTTGCAAGCGCTTTCGTTCACCAAGGGCGGAGCGCGATGTAGGCCACCCAACCCAGGCCGTCAAGCGCCCGTGTCGGATTTTCTTAAGCCGACCCGTTCCACGCGCGGAACCACGCCACGAACCGCGGAATTCCTTCCGCCAGCGACGTCCGCGGCTGAAACCCGGTCAGGGCCCCAATCGCGTCCACGTCCGCGTAGGTTTCCGCCACATCCATCGGCGGCCGAGGCACCGAATGCACGATCGCCGTCCGGCCAAGCGCTTGTTCGAGCAGGAAAACCAGTTCCCGCACTTCCTCACACCGATGATTGCCGATGTTCAGCACCCTGGCCGGCACACGTTCCATGGGCGGATGCGCCAGACACCCAACGACCCCATCGACGATGTCGTCCACATAGGTGAAATCGCGCTTCAACCGCCCGCCGTCGTACAGCGTGATCGGCTCACCCGCGACGATCGCGCGCGCGAAGCTGAAATACGCCATATCCGGCCGGCCCCAGGGGCCATAAACGGTGAAGAACCGGAGCCCGGTCTGCCGCAGACCGAATAAATGCGCGTACGCGTGACTCATCAGTTCGTCGGCACGCTTGGTGGCGGCATACAGCGATACCGGCGTGTCCACCCGGTCGGTCTCGCGAAACGGCAGGTCCTGGTTCGCGCCGTAAACCGACGACGTGCTCGCGTAGACGAAGTGACGCAAACCGGACAGCTGGCGCGCCGCCTCCAGCATTACGAGGTGACCCATGACGTTCGACTGAACATAGGAATAGGGGTCTATCAGGGAATGCCGCACGCCGGCCTGCGCCGCCAAATGGACGATCTCGGAAATATCCTTGTGGCGCTCGAACAACGGCGCGACCGCGTGCCGGTCGGAAATATCCAGATGATGAAACAAGAAATTCGGTTTCGCGCGCAGCCGGTCCAGCCGCGCCTCTTTCAGCCGGACGTCATAATAGGGGTTCAGATTGTCCGCGCCGACCACGGTTTCTCCGCGCGCCAGCAGGGCCTCGGCGACGTGGTACCCAATGAATCCAGCGGCACCGGTCAGGAAAACAGTCACGGACAAAAGCCCGAGAATACTGTCATCGGACAGCGCTCACGCATGGCCGCTGGCGATCAACCGGTCCTCCAATAACTCCAGGACCGCGTGGCCAATCGCGATATGGCACTCCTGGATCCGCGCGGTTTCCGTATCGGGCACGACCAAAGCATGATCGCAGGCGTCGATCGCCGGTTTCCCGTCGCCGCCCAGGAAGCCGACGGTGACGATGCCCATCTCGCGCGCCGCCTGAAGCGCGAGGATCACGTTCTTCGATCGACCCGACGTCGTGATCCCAAACAGCACGTCGCCTTCGCGTCCTAGCCCTCGCAACGGCCGTTCGAACACGCTGTCATACCCAAAATCGTTGCCGCCCGCCGTCAGCAACGCCGGATCCAACGTCAGCGCCAGCGCCGCGATCGAGCGGCGGTTTTTGCCTGGACGCAGGCGCACCAGCATCTCCGTCGCCAAATGCTGACTGTCCGCCGCCGACCCGCCATTGCCGCAGAACATGAGCTTGCCGCCCTGTGTCAGGCTGCGTTCGCACGCCTCGACCACGCCAACCACGGCATCGCCGAGTTCCCTGGCGATCCGCAGCTTCAGCGCGGCGGACTTCTCCATCATCGCGGCGAAGCGCGCGCTCTCCATCATCGGACCCGGCTCTCCCGTACTCACGGGAGCGCTTCTACAGATGACCTCCGCCCGAAGCCAGCTATTCAGTTCCTGGGGCAGTTATTGCGCGGTCCAGCCGCCATCGATCGACAGTGGCACACCGGTGATCGTTTTCGCCGCGTCCGAGCACAGAAAGACCGCGAGACCGCCGATTTGCTCCGGCGTCGAGAACTGCGCCATCGGCTGTTTTTCGGTCACGAACGCGTGCGTTTCCTTCTCGACAGTGGTGCCCTGTTCCTTCGCCCGGTCCGCTAACTGCTTCTCCACCAATGGCGTCAGTACCCATCCTGGGCAGATCGCATTCACCGTCACGCCCGAGTTCGCGAGTTCGATCGCCGCCACCTTGGTCATCCCCAATACGCCATGCTTCGCCGCGACGTAGGCCACCTTGAAGGGACTGGCGACCAGGCCGTGCGCCGAGGCGATGTTGATGATCCTCCCCCAGCCTTTGGCTTTCATGGCGGGGATCGCCGACTTCATCCCATGAAACACGCCCGACATATTGATCGCGATGATCTGGTCCCACTTTTCGTCGGGAAAATCCTCCACCGCCGCGGTGAACTGGATACCCGCGTTATTCACCAGAATATCCAATGATCCCAAAGTCTTCTGAGTTTCTTCGACCATCGCCCTGAGCTGATCGCCCTTGCTGATATCCGCGCCATTGTAGAGCGCCTTGACGCCAAGCCGTTGTTCGAATGAAGCTCGGAGGACCTCGATTTTAGCGGCGTCGCCGAAGCCGTTCAGCATGATCGATGCCCCTTCCGCCGCCAGCGCTTCGGCGATGCCCTGGCCAATCCCACTGGTCGATCCGGTCACCAGCGCGACCTTTCCTTTGAGGCTCATGTGCGTGTCCTTTTCTTCATCGAATGCTGCGGTGCAATATGGTATATCGGCCGAACAAGGATCAAGGACCAGTCCATGGACGCAGTTTCATCACCCAGGCCGGGGCAACATGGCCCAGGGCAGCATCCGCCTGGTTGCGACCACATCGCACTCGTTTTGCAGGGCGGCGGCGCGCTTGGCGCGTATCAGGCCGGTGTCTATCAGGCGTTGCATGAAGCCCGGTTATACCCGGACAGCGTGGCCGGCGTTTCCATCGGCGGGATCAACAGCGCGATTATCGCCGGCAACCGGCCTGAACGCCGTCTGGAGCGCCTGCGTGAGTTCTGGGAAACCGTGACCGCCGGCCGTGACTGGCTCTGGCTGCCGGAGGGCGATGATGCCCGCAAAATACATAACATGTGGTCATCGATGATGACGATGGCTTTCGGGCAGCCTGGCTTCTTCGCGCCGCGGCCGGAGAATGCCTGGTTCAGCGCGCGGGGGGCCCGGTCCGCCACGGCGTTTTATGATACCGCGCCACTGCGGGAGACGTTGCTTCGCCTTATCGATTTCGATGTGTTGAACAATGGCGATGTCCGGTACGCCGCCGGAACGGTGAATGTGGCGACCGGGAATTTCGCTTATTTCGACAGCACGAAGGCCACGATCGCGCCGGAGCATGTCATGGCCAGCGGCGCGTTGCCGCCCGCTTTGCCCATGGTGCCCATTGGCACGGACCAGTTCTGGGATGGCGGCCTCGTATCAAACACACCGCTGCAACATATCATCGACAATCCGATCGGCGACCATGTGCTGGTATTCCAAGTGGATTTGTTCAGCGCGAGGGGTCCGTTGCCGCGCGATATGCCGGATGTGCTCGGGCGGCTGAAAGACATTCAATATTCCAGCCGCACGCGGCTCGTGACCGATTACTATCAGCGGCTTTATGAGAAAGATCGTCTGTTGAAACGATTGCTGGACCGGTTGCCGGACGATCAGCTCGCACCCGAGGAAAAGGCGGAAAAAGACCGGCTGATGCATATGTCCGCCTTTACCATCATTCAGCTTATTTATCAGCAGGCCGCTTATGAAGGTCAGGCGAAGGACTACGAGTTCAGCGCCAGCTCGATGAAGGAACACTGGGACAGCGGCTATCGCGATACGCAACGGACCCTGGAGCATAAGGAGTGGCTGAAGGTATTCGACGCGAATGACGGGATCGAAACGTTCGACATTCATCGGGATCAGGAATGAACGCGGTCACTCAAAGCCCGGCGGCGTGTCGCAGCCTGGCGATACCAGCGCGATCGCCTTGAACAGGCGTCCCATGCGATCGGGTTCGGCCAGACGTCTCGCCCCCTCCATCATCGCCGCCGCCTGTCTGGGCTCCAGATGGCGGGCGAGTTGGTTGGTGCGTTGAAACAAGCCCAGTCGCGCGAGGAACAATCCTTGCGGTATCGGACCATGCACCTGAGCGCCCACCACCCTCGCCGCCGCGCCAAAACGCGTGAAGTCGACGTGCGCGGTCAGATCAGCCGTACCGGGTGGGCCAAACGGATCCGCGGGCTGACCTCCGCGGATCGCCTGCAAACTGTCGCCCGCCGCACTGGTTTCGGGACCGTAATCGAGGAAGAGCGCCGCGCTCCCGTGGCGCAGCAGGCGTGCCGCGAGATTGGCGGACAACGCCTCCGCCGGCTCGCACCGTTCGACGACATCGCCGTCCGCTGCTTCGACCGCGGGATCGAACCCGGAGCTTTCTTCAATGACCCCCGCTGGACCAACGAGACGCTCGTTCCAGCCGCCGCCGCGCCGCACGAACTGACGGATCGGCAGCGCATCCAGAAATTCATTCCCCAGCAGGATCATTGGCCCATCGGGAACGGTGTCGATCGCATCATGCCAGACCGCGTCGCCAATGCGTTCCCGCTGCGCCGCACGCAGGCGAGGCGAGGTTTCGATCAGGTGAATTCGCACCGCCATGCGAAAGTCCGGCACGGCGCGCGTGATCGCCCGTAGCGCATCCACCATGAGCGTGCCTCGGCCAGGCCCGGCTTCGACGAAGGCGACCGGGGCGGGAGCGCCGAGCAACCGCCATGTCACGGCGGCCCAAAGTCCCAGCGACTCGCCGAACACCTGGCTGATCTCGGGCGCGGTTGTGAAGTCGGCGAACGGATCATGTGTCGCGTAATACGCGGCGTTGGCGCGGGCCATGAAATGATCCAGACGTTCTTTCATCGGCATCCGGCCGCGTAATCGAGCAAGGCATTGGCTACGTCATGAACCACTGAGGCCCAGTCGCCGGACGTCGCCTGGCGGAAGATAAGATGCATGGGGTACCAGGGACTGTCGGCTCGGCCCAATATCCAGCGCCAGTCCTGGTCGAACGCGCTCATTAGCCACACCGGTTCGCCGATCGCACCAGCGAGGTGCGCGGTCGACGTGTCAACCGAAATGACCAGGTCATGATTGGCGATCACCGCGCCGGTTTCTTCAAAGTCTCCGATACTCTCGCCGAAATCATGCAGCACCATGTCCGCCGGCGGATGCTTTGCCTGCTCCGCACCGGTGCCGAACTGAAGCGAAACGAACGCGATTCCACTGACGGCGGCGAGTGGCGCGAGGGCGTCGAGAGGCAACGATCTTCGCCGGCCGTAGGCCGCGGCCCATGGTTCAGCGGTCCGGGCGGCGGCCGACCAAACCAGCCCCACGCGCAAGTCCGAAACAGCGGCCAAACGGCCCCTCCAGGCTGCGATCAAATCAGCGGTCGGATGCAGATACGGCGCGACACCAGGAATCGTGTCCAACGTAATGCGCAACGCGAATGGCAGGCTCAGGAGCGGACACTGAAAATCGCACTCCGGAACGGGCTCTCCCTCGACCAGCACCTGATCGATCCCCGCCAGACTTCGCATGAGACGGGCGAGGCTTCGTGGCATCAACAACGAAACGCGTGCCCCGGTTGCCGCGGCCAAAGGGATGAGCCGGCAGAACTGGATCGCGTCACCCAGGCCCGCGTCGCTGTGCACCAGGATCGAGGCACCGTGTGGAACGGATTGACCGGACCAGCGCGGGAGCCGGGCGATTTCCGGCCGGAGCCCGCAGTTCGGTCCCTCCAGGCCCCACTCATGCAGCTTCCACCCCTCCTCATATTCGCCCAAAGCGAGGTGCAGCAGCGCCTCGCCAACCCAGCCCGGGGAGAAATCGGGAAACGTCTCAGTCAGGATCTGGAATTGCCGCATGGCCGCATCTGGGCCGCGGGTCCACTTCAAAGCTGTCGCGTAAAGTGCCTGGATCGACGGATTGGCGGGAGCCAGAACGCGTGCCCGATCCAGTGTCGGCAGCGCCTCCGTGTACCGGCCGAGAAATGCCAGCGCGCCGCCATGATGGTAATGCGCGATCGCGATGTCTGGCTGAAGAATGGTTGACTGCCGCGGGCATTCGGCCGCCTCCGCGAAGCGCGGGAGACCGATCAGGCACAATCCGCGCTGGAGCCATCCGTTGCCATGGGCCGGATCCAACTGTGTCAACGTCTCGAACAATGGCAGCGCGCCTGGAAGATCGTTCAATCGCGCGCGCGTGGCCCCCAGCAGGAAGAGTGCGCCCCGATGCGATGGGTCCCGGTGTAAGATCGTTTCACAGACCGTCTGGCATTCCGCGAACCGCTCCGACCGGAGCAACGCCCGCGCCCGTTCCAGATTCCGCATCTGGCCGGCGGCGTCCGTCTCGGTCGGAACACTGGGCAACGACGACTGACCCTCCATCGCGCGCGCGGACAACGAACAGGTTCAGGCCTTGCGCCGCAACACCAGCCACAATCCGGCCACCACCATGGGGATCGACAGCAATTGTCCCATCGTGGCGCCAAACCACAGGAAGCCGAGAAAATCATCCGGTTCACGGAAGAGTTCGCCGGTGATCCGTGCCACCCCATACCCGATGAGAAAAATTCCGGTCAGTAACCCGAACCGCGCCCGGATCGCCTCGCGTCGAGACAGCGAGAACATGATCAGGAACAGGATCAACCCTTCCATCAGCGCCTGATAAATTTGGCTCGGATGCCGAGGAACGGTATCGGCGCGAGGAAATATCATGGCCCAAGGGAGGGCGGCGGAAGCGGGGCGGCCCCAAAGCTCACCGTTGATGAAGTTGGCGACGCGCCCAAGGCCCAGACCGATTGGCGCGCAAACCGCCAGACGGTCACTGAACCCCAATATGGGTATGCGATAATGGCGACAGAACAGCACGATCGCGATCGCGACGCCCAGAATGCCGCCGTGGAAACTCATCCCGCCGGTCCAGACGCGCAGGATGCCGATCGGATCCGCCAGGTAAACCGACGGCTGGTAAAACAGACAGTAGCCAAGCCGCCCACCCAGAACGACGCCAAGCGTCGCCCACGACACGAAATCGTCAACCTGGGTCGTGGTGGCGATCTCTGGCGATTGCGCGGCCAGACGTCGCATCAGACGCCAGCTCAGGATGATGCCAACGATGTAGGCGAGCGCGTACCAGCGGATCGCCAATGGCCCGATCTGGATGGCGACCGGATCGAGGTTCGGAAACAGCAGACCCGGGATCACGCGTAGGGGTCCGCCGCCAGATGCTCCCGCACATAGCGGCGAATGCCTTCCTCCAACCCGGTGAATTGCCCTGAGTAGCCGGCGTCCCGCAGCCGATCCATCGGGGCCTGGGTGAACGACTGATATTGCCCCTTCAGTTCCTGGGGCGTCTCGATGAAGTCCACCGAACGCGGCTTCCCCGCCGCGTCACACACGGCATGCGCGAGGTCCAAATAGGTTCGCGCCCGTCCGGTCCCCAGGTTGAACAGTCCGTTGATGTTCGGATTGTCGAACAGCCACAGCATCACGTCGACCACATCGCCGACCCAGATGAAGTCGCGCGCCTGCTCGCCATCCGGGAGCCCGGGAACTTCCGACCGGAACAACCGTGCCGGGCCGCCGGCCGCGATCTCATCGTATTTGATCTTCACGACGGAAATCATACCGCCTTTGTGATACTCGTTGGGGCCGTAAACATTGAAGAATTTCAGCCCCACCCACTGCGGCGGCCGCTCCCGCGCGACCGCGAGGCGGCGCGCCACGGTCAGGTCGAAGGCGTGTTTCGTCCAGCCGTACAGATTAAGCGGACGCAACTTCTCCAGCGCCGCCGGACTGTTGTCGTCGTCAAATCCGTTGGAGCCGTCCCCGTAGGTCGAGGCGGAGGAAGAGTATGCGAAGCGGACCTCGCGTTCGGCGCACCACGCCCAGAGACGGCGGCTGAGTTCGACGTTCGTGGCCCAGGTATAGTCGCCGTCGGTGGCCGAGGTGCTGCTGACCGCGCCCAAATGAAACACCATCTCCAGGGCCGGCCGCGTCTCGAGGAACGCGTCGAGCCCGTCGGGATGGACGATGCGGTCGGGCGCGTGTTTGGCGAGGTTCAGCCATTTGCCCTTGTTGCCGAGTGAATCGACCACAATTGTTTCCAGGCCGCGTCGTGCCAACGCGGCCTGCAGGTTGGAGCCGATGAAGCCAGCGCCGCCGGTGATCAGGATCATGGCGGCGGGTTATAGAAGTGTGGCGCGGTCGGCGGAAGCCGTCCCGGAGGTGGCGTACCAAGGGGGGCACACGAAAGGGGTGCACGCCAAGGGGCAATGACGTAACGAGTGTGACGCGAAAGGAAACCATTGCATGACCGACCGTCCGCGGTTTTTCGACGACCTGGCGGGTGTCGCCGGTGGCGCCATCTCAGCCCTGGCAGGTTTGCGCCAGGAAGGCGAGGCAATTGTCCGGGCCCGGATTGACGAGACGATTCGCGCACTCGATCTCGTGCGCCGGGATGAATACGACGCGGTGGCGGAGATGGCGGCGCGCGCCCGTAACGGTCAGGAGGCAGCGGAGGCACGGGTCCTGGCGCTGGAAGAGCGGCTCGCGGTGATCGAAGCGCGGCTGGCGGGACTGGAATCCGCGCCGCAAAGGCCGGATCAGGCTTAACGCTACCGGTCGTTCCTGGTTTGGCTGCTGGTTCCGTCATGTGGCCCTTGCGGCGCGGCACGACACCCCTATAGGCTTACAATCATGGCCAACCCCAAGGGAATCCAGAATTTCTTGGTTCCCAGACAGATTGGGGCAGCTGGCCACCTCAGGCCTTCCTCTGGACGGGAGACCCCGTATGTCGGCTTCTGTGATGACAACCCGCGACGCCGCCGCCAACCCTCTGGACATCATGGAGCAAATCGTCACGGCGAACGACTGGGCTTTTGACCGGCGTGGTGAGGCGGAGATGGTCGCGGAGGCCCCCGGACGCTGGTGCGATTACGGGCTCTATTTCAACTGGTCGCATGAAATCAGCACCATGCACTTTACCTGCACCTTCGACCTGAAGGTGCCGGAAAAGCAACGAGCGGGCCTGTATGAACTGCTGGCCCTGGCGAACGAACGCCTGTGGATCGGTCATTTCGGCATCGAGCGTGAAGACGGTATGCCGGTGTATCGACACGCGGTGCTGCTGCGCGGTGCTCCGGGTGCCTCGGCCGAGAGCCTGGAGGACATGATCGATATCGCGATCACCGAGTGCGAGCGGTTCTTCCCGGCCTTCCAGTTCGTGCTGTGGGGCGGCAAGTCGGCCACCGACGCGCTGGATGCGGCCATGCTGGACTGCGTGGGGGAGGCGTGAGCGCGATCCCGTCTCTGTTGCTCGTCGGCTGCGGCCGGATGGGGGGTGCGATGCTGGCCGGTTGGCGGGAACGTGGTCTCGCCGCGTCGTTCGCCGTTGATCCGGCACCGGACGCGGCGCGCAACGCCGGCGCCGACCTGACCGTGGTCGGCGACCTGGCTTCAGTTCCGGCGGGCTTCGCACCCGCCGCGGTGGTCCTGGCGGTGAAACCGCAAAGCGCCGCCGAGGCGGTGCCGGCCTATGCTCGGTTCGCCGGCTCCGCGGTGTTCCTGTCGATCATGGCGGGTCGTACGATTGATGGGATACAGGAGCTGCTCGGTGGTTCCGCTGCCATCGTGCGGGCGATGCCGAACACGCCGGCCGCTGTTCGTCAGGGCATCACGGTGGCCACGCCCAGTGGGTTGGTGACCTCTGGACAGCGCGCGCTGTGCGAGGATTTGTTGCGCGCGATCGGCCTCGTGGAGTGGGTGGACCAGGAGGCTCTGCTGGATCCGGTGACCGCGGTATCCGGCAGCGGTCCCGCTTATGTGTTTCTGTTGGCGGAACTGATGGAGCAAGCGGCGATCGAGCAGGGCATCGCGCCTGGTCTGGCTCGGGTGCTGGCTCGTCAGACCGTGGCGGGGTCTGGCGCTTTGCTCGCGGCCAGTCCCGAGAGCGCGGCCGAGCTACGCAAGGCGGTTACCAGTCCGGCGGGCACGACCGAGGCGGCGTTGAAGGTGTTGATGGCGCCGGACGCGTTGCCAAAGGCGCTGAGCGAGGCGATCGCGGCGGCGACGCGGCGGTCGCGCGAACTGGCTGGTTGACGCAGCGTTATTGCCCTGACGTATCGCCGATGCGCCGGAGGCCGGAGACCAATTCGAACGTGCTGAGCGTTCCGTCCCAGAAACCGATCAGCGTATCCTTATTCAGGGTGATCCATTCGGCGACGGGCGCGAAGTCGCTTTGCGCCAATGGTCCATGTACGACACGAGGAGTGGGGCGGATCGCGACGACGGCGAGGTTGGACGGGTCCATATTATCCCCTCGGGGCCGGCATACCTTGACGCGCGCGTCAAGGCGCGCGCGGCCGCGTGGACTAACCCACACCGTCATAGGTAAACCGGTATCTCGGGGGTACAGGTTTGTCATCTCGTAGGGGGCCTCGACCGTTTTAGCGGGCCGGGTCTTAACGAGCCGTTGAGCGGGCGGACGATTCTTCTCGCGGAGCGTGGTCATCGGAACGTCATGCGTGTCACCTTATCAGGATTGGGCACCCGGGTCATTGAGGAACCGGCGGCCGGCGGGTGGCTGTGTTCGCGCGAACTGACGGGTTGAAGCCGGCGCTCATGCCGCACACAATGGCGCCATGAGTGAGCAGGACTTCGACCATGCATTGATCGCCGCCGCCTTCCAGCGAGCGGCGGACGTCGGTTGGGCGCGGGTCACCGTCGCGGACGCGGCCCGCGCCGCCGGCCTGTCGCTGGCCGAGGCTCGGGTGCGATTTCCGGGGAAGATGGCGCTGCTTCGGAGGTTCGGCCAGCGCCTTGATCAGGCCGCGTTGTCGGCCACACCAGGCGAAGGCCCAATACGCGACCAGTTGTTCGACCTGCTAATGAGCCGCTTCGAT
>CALFNB010000533.1 GCA_937902425.1 uncultured Acetobacteraceae bacterium
GGCCGTGAAGAAGCCTTGCCTGGGCAAGCGGTCAATTGCGTCCTTCGTCAGATCTTTTTCAAGCCCTCGCGGCCAGGCAACCCACCAGGGTGCCTACCAAGGCGGGATTGAGCGGCCCAGACGCGACGCGCGCCGCGAGCACGCGCGCAGGCGCCGGCATGGCATCCGCGCCGAAGCGGTATTCAAGACACTCGGCGACCTTCCGCGCCAACCCCTCATCCGAAAGGGGACGCAGCCGGTGGCCGGGTTCCACCTCGCATTCCTCGACCAGTGTCGTTCCGTCGCGCAGGACCACGCTGACCCGATCCACCCGGAACGGCTCATGCCAGGTTGCCGGATCGTCGGTCGGCATGATTCGCACCCGCCGGCGCAACGCGGTCACGTCATCGGCGGTGGCTCTGGCGTCACTGAACTGAGCCAGGCCCCCAGCCCCATCCAGCAGCGCTATCGTCACCGCGTGTTCCAGGCTGAACTTCGCGGCAAGCCCGGTTCGCGGATCGTGCTCCGCCAAAATGTTGCGATGCTCCGGCGCGGGGTCGCACACGATCTCCGCGATCCGGTCGGTCCGGCCCTCCAGCCGCCGGCGCAGGTTCAGGGCGGCATCGATGCTGCGATGCGTGCCGCGGCAGGCGGCGAAGGGCTTGAGCCGAACGCCCGAGGTGACGATCAGCGGATCCTTGACCTCGGCCAGGGCGGTATTCGGGCCGTCGCCGCTGCTCCAGAACGCCGACCACATGCCGTGATCGGGGTTGTCGAGCATGGTCTCGCCGGCATGCAGGCCCTGTTTGGCCAGAAGCGCGGCGCTCATCGCCGAGCGGGCTGCGTGGCCCACCTGGATCGCCTTGCCGGGCGTGCCGAAGCTGGCACGCAGGCCCGAGGCAAAGCAGGCGCCGAGACCGCCCGCACCGACCAGGCTGGCCTCGTCCAGGCCCAATACGCGGCCGGCGGCCAGCGCACCGGCCACCACGCCGTACAGCGTCGTCGTATGGAAACCGCGACGATAGGCCCCGCCACCGCCGCCCATCGCCGACGAAAGCCGCATCATGGCCTCCACGCCGATCAGATAGCCGAGGAGGAGGTCGTTCGGATCCTTCGCGCCGCGTTCGTACCAGGCGCTCCACACGGCGGGCCAGACCACCGTGCTGGGGTGGCCGATCAACTCGCCGATCGCGCTGTCGTCGTAATCCAGCAAATGCGTGGCGACGCCGTTGAGAAACGCGGCATCAACCGCACTTCGCCGAGACCAGGTGACGACCTCCGGGACCGATCCGGACTCTGATGAACACGCCGCGGCGGCCTGCGCGGCGATGCTCATCCCACCGCCCGCGACGGCGGCGGCGCCCGTATCAAGCAGGCCTCGGACGCCCGCACGCACTCCCTCGGGCGTGAACCAGGCAAGATCCACCTTTGCCGCCCAACCAGCGAGCGATGTGAGGAGAGTCATGAACGGTTGCCCTTCCGGAAGCGGTTCTTGTTCGACCGCGGGCAAAGCCTGCTCCCGCGAGCACCCGCCTGTCAAACCAGTGCACGACCAAGTAGTGGGTCAGTTTGAATGTCGCCAACCGACCCGAAGCGGTCCTTCGGAACACGGCTCCAGGTCGCCGGACTGATCGACCGAAGGTGTTTGGGGATGATATTACGCGATCCGGATCGTGCCTTGTCCGAGCAGTTGACCCAATCCAGTGAGGACGCTCCCAGGCCCTTGCAACACGGCGACCGTGCCACCGCCGCCCTGACCGGCCGGATCGAAATTGACCCAGGCATTGGCGCCCTGATCGGTGACAGACAGGTAATGGCTCAAAGCAGCGACGTCATCGTTCAGATTGACGTTCGCCTCGCTCATCAGCGAACTTACGTTCAGAACATCGGTGGTGGGATCGAAGCCCGACACCTGATCCATGCCGCCAGTGTGCGGGACCAACGTATCGCCGGTGGCGCCGGTGAGGAACTGGGTCGCGGCATTCCCCATCCACGGACCGACAACGCTGTTCGACGCCGAGATCGTGAGCGGCGTCGCCGTCTCCGCGCTCATGCCGAGCGTGGCTGACTGACCGTTCGTCGGGTTAGCGATGTAGTTCGTTGTCGCGTTCTCTCCCGCCGTCACCGACGCGTCGTTCAATGATGTGCCATCGACCCCGCTCAGCACGCCGCGCGCGGCCGTCACGAACGTTGTCGCCAACGGGTTCGTCTCACCCAAATTCGCCGCCGCCGTTCTGGTAGTGAAATCGAGCGCCACCGTGACCTTGTTCAGCACCTCGGTCGCATCGCTCCCCGTCGCGCCATTGGCGATCGCCAGCGCCGCCGCGCCCAGTCCGACGGCGCCGGAGGTGATCTGGCCGACCCAGTAGTTCTGGCCGGCGGTGTCAGCCGCGCGAGCGAACAGGTTCTGATAGACCGATCCGATGAAGACGGTCAGGCCGGCCTGCGCCGTTGGCGTGTTCAGATTGATCGTGCCGCCTGAAACCAGCGGTGCCAGGAACGAATAGAGCGCCACCGTCTCCGGCTGCGGTGCGAAGGAATTGGCGATATTGGTCAGCGCCACCGCCGCCGTCTGGCCGCCCGCCTGGGCCGACGCGTTCTGCCCGGACCAGAAAGTGAAACCGCCACCGTCGGCCGAGCGGTTGAAATAGGCGATGTAGATCAGTTCAAGCTGCTGATTGATGGAGAGGTCGCCGAGAATGGTTGTCTCGGTCGTTATGACACTCGTCGTGTTGTCCGCGGCGGATTGTCCCGCAGTATCCGTGACGTTGATGGTGAAACCGGTGGTGACGGTTGGGCTCGCCGAGGCCTGATGCGCGGTTGGCGTGAACACCAGCCCGTCGATCGCCGCCGTGACCGCAGCGGGCGAGCCGCTGTCGGTATAAACGCCGGATGTCGCGTTGTAGGCGCCGCCGCCCGGGGCTGAGAGCGTGCCGTTCGCCGCGGCGGATAATGTGATGGTGACGGTCTCGGTCTGGCCGGCGTTCGCGTCGGCGATCGTGACTCTGGAGAACGGTGCGAGGGTTGTTTGATCGGTCACCGCCTGACCGGCGAGAGTGCCGGTGATGGTTGGTGGGGCGGGGCCGCCGGAGGTGGCCTGGAAGCCGGTACCGGTCAGTTCGAACGCCGTGCCCACGCCGCCCACCCCGCCCGCGTTCGTCGTGCCAAACAGGTCCCCCGCCGCGTCGGCGATCAAACCGGCATATGGGGCTGCCCCGTTGGTGCCGTCGAATGTGACCAGCACGGCCGGCGCGCTGGCATAGCCGCCGGCGGTCTTCGCGATCTCGAAGACGGTGCCAGCAAAGTTCGACCCACCCCCATCTGTCGTTCCGAACAGGTTCCCGGCGGCGTCGGCGATCAGACCAGCAAACGGGCTTGACCCGTCGGTGGTATTGAAGCTGACCAGCGTGATCGGCGCGCTGGCATAGCCGCCGGCGGTCTTCGCGATCTCGAACACCGTGCCGGCGCTATGCGTCCCACCACCAGTTGTCGTGCCGAACAGGTTCCCGGCGGCGTCGGCGATCAGACCGCCGCGTGGGCCCGCCCCGTCGGTGAAATTGAAGCTGACCAGTGCGATCGGCGCGCTGGCATAGCCGCCGGCGGTCTTCGCGATCTCGAATACCGTGCCATTATTGTTCGCCCCGCCCGAAGTTGTCGTGCCGAACAGGTCCCCGGCACCGTCAGCGATCAGACCAGAATACGGGCCTGCCCCGTCGGTGGCGTTGAAGTTGGTCAGTACGGCGGGCGTGCTGGCATAGCCGCCGGCGGTCTTGGCGATCTCGAATACCGTGCCATCATTGTTCGCCCCGCCCTGAGGTGTCGTGCCGAACAGGTCGCCGGCGGCGTCGGCGATCAGACCAAAATACGGGCTTGACCCGTTGGCGCCGTTGAAGCTGACCAACGTCGTCGGTGTGCTGGCGTAGCCGCCGGCGGTCTTCGCGATCTCGAACACCGTTCCGACGTTTTGCGCGCCGCCAATAATTGTCGTGCCGAACAGGTCCCCGGCGGCGTCGGCGATCAGATTGGCAGCCGGTTCTTGCCCGTTGGTGCCGTTGAAATTGACCAGCACGGTGGGGGTGCTTGCGTACCCGGTGGCGGTCTTCGCGATCTCGAATACCGTGCCATCGCTGTTCGCCCCGCCCTGACTTGTCGTGCCGAACAGGTCTCCGGCGGCGCCGGCGATCAGATTGCCCTCGGGGTTTTTCCCGCTGGCGGCGGTGAGGCTGACCAGTGTGCTGAGCGTCGCCATGTCACGTCTCCCCGTTGTGTTGTTCGTAGGCGCGCGTTTTCGGTCGACCGGCCAAAGTCAGCCTCAGCCCCCCGCCGGCTATCCGCGTTCGAGGCCATGCCGTGCGATCAGCCTATACGCGATCATTTCGTTGATCAAATATCCCCGAAAGCACGCGAGTATCCGCTCGGACGGCCTACCGCCGATCCAGCTTATGACGGATGTGGATTACGTTCCGTGGCTACAATCATGCGTGCGCTACGGGGTGATCAGCGCCACGGATCCGGACATGTTTGGAAAGTCCGGAATCCACCCATTGCAGACATTCAAACTGACCCACTACCCACGACCAGTGCACGCCACTTTTCATTACTTGGCAATTTCATTTCGCGGAAACCACCGTTCCCGCGGAATCGGGATGCGGGGCTTGCGAATTCCGCACAGCCGGAGCAGATTCCAGGCGACGGGTTTCGTGGGAGATGCGTAATGGAACAGGGCCCTCGCTACGACGTGGTCTGGCCCCGCGGTCAGCGGCAGACGGGGATTACTCCTCTCGCGCCCCGCCTGGCTGACCTGAACAGCAAGAAGATCGCCCAGTTGTGGGATTATGTTTTCCGCGGCGACGAGGTGTTCGAACTGCTCGAAGAAGGCCTCCGCGCCCGTTTCCCGACGGTCGAGTTCGTCAGTTGGCGCGAGTTCGGCTCGACGCATGACCAGGACGAGCGCGCGCATTTGGCCGCCTTCGCGGCCAGGTTCCGCGCGCTTGGGGTCGATGCGGTCATTTCCGGGATGGCTTGCTGAGGGAGCTGCACGCCCGCCGTGTTGCGGGCCAGCTCCGCCAGTGAGAAGCTCGGCGTTCCCGCCTCATCGCTGACGTGTGAGGGGTTCATCCGGCAGGCCAAATCGACGATGGTCGGTCTTGGTATGCCAAATCTTGAGCTTGCCTTGGTGCCCGGCCACACCGGGGTACAGACCAAGGACGAATTGCGCCGCAACATCCTGGGCGTGACGCTCGACCAGGTGATCGCCAACCTGACGGGCCAGATCGAGAGTGCCACGGAACTCGACGCCGAACCGCGTGATGGGGAGGTGGTGTTCAGTGGCACGCTGGATGAGGTAATCGCGCATTTCTACGAACAGGAATGGAGCGACGGGCTGCCGTTCATTCCGCCGACGATCGGCCGCGTCGAGCGCTTCCTGCGCTTCACCGGCCGCGACCGCCACGAGGTGATCGGCGTGCCGCTGCCGGACCATCGCGCGGCGACGATCTGGAATGTCGCGGTGAACGGCGTCATGGCCGGCTGCCGGCCGGAGTACATGCCGATCCTGGTCGCGCTGGCCGAGGCGATGTGCGACCCCGACTACGGCGTGGAGCACAGCGGCAACACGCCCGGCGCGGACACGGTGATCATCCTCAACGGTCCGATCATTAAACAGCTCGGCTTCAATTTCGAGCAGGGCGTGATGCGCGACGGGTTCCAGGCGAACACGTCGATCGGACGATTCTGGCGGTTGTATCTGCGCAACGTCGCCGGCTTCCTGCCACACCAGACCGACAAGGGCACGTACGGCAACACCTGGCGTGTGGTCGTGCCCGAGAACGAGGACATGCTGACCAAGATCGGCTGGGACCCGCTGTCCGCCGACTTCGGCTTCGCCATGGGTGAGAACGCGCTGATGATCGGTCGTTACACGGGCGGCGATGTCAGTTCGTCGGTGTCAGGCTCGACCCCCGAAACAATGCTACCCTATCTGGCCCATACCATCGCCAATCAGGCGCGCTGGCAACTGATGTTCACGGTCGGCGTCGGCCACGGGACGTATCGGCCGCTGCTGTTCCTGTCGCCGATCCTGGCGGAAACGATCGCCCGCGCCGGATGGTCGAAATACGACATCAAGTGCTACCTGTTTGAACACGCCAGGATAACCGCCCGCCAGTTCGAGCAATACGGCCGCATCTGGACCAACAAGCCGGAATCGAACTCGATCGCCAACCAGACGCGGCTCGGCAACGCGCCGGCGGTCTTCGCCGAGTCGGACGATCCGGAACGGCTGGTGCCCGTCGTGTGCGACCCCGAGGATTATCAGGTTGTTGTCACCGGAGATCCGCTGCGCACCAACGCCTATAGTTTTGCGCACAACGGACATCTGGGTTACACGGTGGGCCGGCGCATCGAGTTGCCGGCAGAGTGGGACAGTCTGCTGGCGGCATTGCCTCTGGGCAGGAAATAGGCACATTTGCAACGACCGATCCGACGTAATCAGGGCCACGATCTGCTGGTGATTGGCGGCGGTATCGCCGGCCTGACGGCCGCTCTGCACGGGATACGGCGCGGTCTTTCAACGGCAGTGCTGGAAACCGAAATGATGTTCGGGGGCCAGGTGGCGACCGTTGCCTCTGTCGAGGGAATGCCGCTGGCGCAACCCTGCTCTGGTGTGGATCTTGCCACGGCCATGGTTGAGGCCCTGCGCGCCGGCGGCGCAACGCTGGTCACGGAGGCCGCGACCGCCGTGACCGAGGGTGTGCCCGCCCTCCAGGTCGCCACCGCCACGCAGGTGCTGCGGGCGAAATCCGTTGTCGTCGCGACCGGCTGCCGCCCCCGTCTGCTGGACGTACCCGGAGAGGCGGCGCTGCGCGGCCATGGCGTGTCGCATTGCGCGACCTGCGACGGACCGTTGTTCCGTGGCGAGGAGGTGGTTGTCGCCGGCGGTGGCGATGCCGCATTGCAGGAGGCGCTGACGTTGGCCCAGATGTGCGGCCGTGTCAGCATCGTCGCCCGCTTCCGTCCGCGGGCGCGGCGCGCCTACGTCCAGCAGGCCACCGCGACGTCGAATATCCGCTTCATCTGGGACAGCACGATCGACGCCGTGCTCGGCGAGGACCACGTGACCGGCGTGTGGCTGCGCGACGTCAAGACGGGCGAGACGAGTGATCTCGCCTGTGCGGGGGTGTTCGCGTATCTCGGCGGCATACCAAACAGCGAGATCCTGCCGTCATCGGTGGCGCGCGACGAAGCGGGTTTCGTCGTCACCGACCTGGCATTTCGCACCGGCGCCAATGGAGTCTATGCGATCGGTGCGGTGCGCGCCGGCTATTGCGGCGAACTGGTCAGCGCCGCCGGAGAGGCCGCGGCCGTGGCGCGGACGATCGCCGGATAGGCCGCGCGTCAGCCTTGCCGGCGCGTAACCACCAGGCGGGGTTCTCCCTCTTCGACCTTGCCGATGATCGCCGCCTGGGCATAACCGGCGTCCCGAATGTTCGCCAACAGCCGGTCAGCCGCATCCGCCGCGCAGGCGACCAGCAATCCCCCCGAAGTCTGCGGATCGGTCAGCAACACGCGATCGGTCGCGGCCGTGGGCTCTGAAAGCACCACCTCGGCGCCATAACTGTCCCAGTTGCGTTGCGAGGCGCCGGTGACGTTGCCGGCCCGCAGCAGCGATTCGGTCTGGTGCAACAGCGGAACGGCATCGGCATCGATACGCAACGAGGCGCGCGAGCCGCGTGCCATCTCCAGCCCATGCCCGAGCAATCCGAAGCCGGTGACGTCGGTCATCGCATGCACGGCCGGGTCGTCGCCAAGCGCCGTCCCAATCTGGTTCAGCAACGTCGTCACCGCCAGCATTTCGCTGTAGCCCGCCTTGTCCAACGCGCCGTGCCGCAACGCGTTGGAGTAGATGCCGATGCCGATTGGCTTGGTCAGGATCAGCGCATCGCCGTGCCGCGCACCGGCGTTGCGCCGCACCTGCGCCGGATGGCAGATCCCGGTGACGGCCAGTCCGTAAATCGGCTCCGGCGTGTCGATCGAGTGCCCGCCCGCGACGGGAATGCCGGCGGCGGCGCACACCTCGCTGCCGCCCGCCAGAATCTCCCGCACGACCTCGACCGGCAGACGGCCCAGCGGCATGCCCAGAATGGCAAGCGCGAAAATCGGCCGCGCCCCCATCGCATAGATGTCGCTCAGCGCGTTCGTCGCGGCGATCCGGCCGAAATCGCGGGGGTCGTCCACCACCGGCGTGAAGAAATCCGTCGTCGAGACCACGCAGGTGTTGGAGTCGATCTGCCACACCGCGGCGTCGTCACCGGTTTCGTTGCCGACAAGCAATCGCGGCACGTTGGCGGGCCTGGGCTGATCGGCCAACAGGCGCTGCAA
>CALFNB010000534.1 GCA_937902425.1 uncultured Acetobacteraceae bacterium
AACTTTCCCGATCATTGATCGATGCGATCGCCAGCGTCCCACAACGGGTAAGTTATTGGACGAATTTTTCACCAATGAAAACAAGGCCTTACGAATCTTGTAAGTCAGTCCAAAAATAGGTTCATGGAATACGGCTGCGCCCGCGTCAGCACCGGGGACCAGAATCCGGCCATGTAGCTCGCCGTTCTGAAGAAGAAGGCGGGATGCGGCAAGGTGTTCAAGGACGAGGTGACGGGCGCGCATGTGACGCGCCCTCTCCTTGCCCGTCGCCCGAAGGCCCTGGAGTCGGGACGACACGCTCATCGTGTGGAAACTTGGGCGGCTGGGCCGAAAGCCCGCGCGACCTGATCGCCATGCTCGACGACATCAAGCAGCGCGGCATCAGGTCCCGATCCCTCACGGAGGAACATGGCAATGTCCGAGGGGTTTGAGCTTGTGACCGGTGATATGACAAAGAAGGGTGAGCTCAAGAAGCTGGTGCCAGAAATTGAAACTGTAAACTCACTAACCGACCTGGTTCCTCGTCTGATTCGGTATAGTGCGGCGTTTATCCAAATTCTTCCCTATGAAATATTAGAAGCTCGGCGATCTGTTGAAAGGCCGCTGAACTGGCTTTTATTTGAGTTTGGTGCAGCACAGGTCTTGCAACTTCCATGCATGATTCTTGTTGATATTCGCAAGGCGTCTTCGGATATTGGTAGGTGGAAGGAAGAACTAAAGGTTGGTAATGACTACCCGCTGCTAACTTTTGATAGCAGTTCTGGGCCCGGTTCGCTTTATTCTGCAGTCCGGGCAGCATTCCAACAGTTGGCAATCCGACTGTCAGGGCGTTCGCAATTGTAAGTTGGTGCTGCCATTGACGGGCGGGACCCGGGCCGTGATTGGCTGTAGCGACCTGCAATGATCCCATCCTGATTCTTGATAGTCCGGTGTATCACGTGGATATCAACCGATTGATTTCACGTGGTTTTTTGTCGCACGAACGGTCGCGCCTCGCGGGAAAACGGGGAAGGCCAGGGGCTATTCTCCTGAGATCGATCATGGGCGATCGAAAGCCGTCGGTGGACAGCGAGGCGGCGATGTGTATAATGTCTTTGTCCAATACACATAGAGGCGCCATGCGCACGAACATAGATATAGATGACGACCTCCTGACCGAGGCTATGGCGGCGGCGGGACTGTCGACGAAGAAAGCGACGGTCGAGGAAGCGCTGCGCCGCCTCGTGCAACGTCACCAGCGGCGGGCCGCGTTGGCCGATATGACCGGCCTGGGATGGGAGGGTGATCTGGCCGCGATGCGGGAAGGGCGGGAGACCGATCAGGGCCCGTGATCGTGATCGACAGTTCCGTCTGGATTGGGACCTTACGGAACGTGGATGGCCCGGCGGTGCGCCGGTTGCGAAACATCGTCGACGCGGAGGATGACCGGATCCTGGTTGGTGATCTGATTCTGCTGGAGGTTCTGCGAGGCGCCCGCGATGAGGCCCATGCCACCCGGATCGAGCGGGGTCTCCGCCGGTACCCGATCGCGCCGATGCTCGGTGACGCGATCGCGGTCCAGGCCGCGCGGAACTACCGGCTGCTGCGGGCGCGCGGCATCACCGTCCGCAAGACGATCGACTTGATCATCGGCACGTTCTGTATCGTGGGCGGGCACGCGCTGCTACACGATGACCGGGATTTCGACCCGATGGCCGTGCATCTGGGCCTGCGGACGGTTCCGGTCTGATCCGGACCGTGACCATAAAACCTATTGATTTAACGCGAAAAATCTCCATGAGATAATATAATCTATGTTCTGCGCCGACACCGGATGACAAAGAACGGAGACCCGGATCGCCCGCCCCCCCCCAACACTCGCGGGCGTAGCTCCGCACATTCGTTGCGTTGTCCCAGCTACCCGCCAACAGCAGCATCAGCGAAGTCCACATCCTCGTAGAACTCCGCGACCGGAACATCGACTCCAATTTCGGGCAACGACAGCGTGTCATCGCCCGTCAGCGTCAGCGCCGTCCAGGCATCGCCCCCATTCCGCCGATGCGGAACGAACAGGCCAGCGCCCGCCGACTCCACGATGATGTAGTACCGGATCGATGCGACGCCGGCATATTCCCGGACTTTCTCGATCCGATCCCGCCGTCCGGAATCAGGGCTGAGCACCTCGAAGACCACCTGGACATCAGGGGCGAGCCGCTCCGTCTCAGGGAATTTGGTGCGGGTGACCAGCGCATCCGGATAGCGGATCGCGCCGTTGACCGTCCTGACGCCCAGGTCCTGCCCGAAAGCCGAGCACTGCGTGCCCCGTAACCTGGATCTTGGCGCGACATGAATATTCAACGTGATCCGGTTGTGGCGGGCCGTGCCCCCGGTCATCGCCACCGGCTGAAAGCCGTCGAATTCATTGCGGCCGTTCTGGGATTCAGCCCAGTTGAGGAACTGCTCTTCCGTCCAGGGTTTGGTGACGTTCATCCAGGCAACCTTACCCCGACGCGGCACACTTTGTCCCCGCCAATCACCCCGGCCACACGACCGAAACCCACGAACCACGCCCACCAACCACCTCCTCACGCCCCCGGAACCATCCGCGTTACAAATCGTTAGCGTTTCAGTAATGCGCCCAACTTGCCTTGACCGCGCCACGTTCACGGCGCTAATCGCGCCTGTCGCGCGCTACACCGCGGTATCGCGGGGCTGGGGAGCAACCCGGCTCATCTCGTCTGACAGGGGTGTATTCGAATGCACAGCAAGATCCTTGGCGCCTTCCTCGTCGTCGGCCTGTTGGCGGCCTGCTCGTCGTCCAAGACGGATACCTCGACCGCCACCTCCGGTTCGGCCGCGATGTCCACGCGCGATCCGTTCGCCAGCGGTGCCGCCGACAAGATCTTCTTCGACTTCGACCAGGCGGTCATTCGCGACGACGCCCGCTCCACCCTCGACACCCAGGCCGACTGGCTGACCCGCAACAAGGCCGTGAGCGTGCAGATCGCCGGCGATTGCGATGAGCGCGGGACCGAGGAATACAACATCGCCCTCGGCAACCGCCGCGCTTACGCCGCCGAGAGCTACCTGGCCGCCAAAGGCGTGGCGTCCAACCGGATGTCCACCATCAGCTACGGCAAGGACCGCCCGCTCGCCCCCGGTTCAACCGAGGAAGCCTGGGCGCAAAACCGTAACGCCATCACCTCGGTCCGCTGACCCCTGCCAGGCCGCCGGCGGAAGGCTATACTGAGACCACTGTGACATCACCCGGTCCTTTCGCGGAGAACAACCCCTTGATGGCGTGGCCTCGGACGATCCGGCGCGCGTGCCTGATGGCCGTGCTATTGGCGCTGCCGATCGCCGGCCACGCCCAGGTGGAAAGCCGCGAGGGGATCGCCCTGCAAAATCAACTATACAAGCTGCAACAGGACATTCAGCTCCTGCGCTCCGACGTGGACCGGGGCGGTGGTGGTGGCGGTGGAGGGGGCGGCGAAATCGCGGCCCAGTTGCTCAGCCGCGTGCAGGCGATGGAGGAGCAGGTGCGCCAGTTGCGCGGCCGCATCGACGAGACGCAGAACCTGATGACCCGTCACAACGCGGATCTGTCAAAGCGGATCGACGATCTGACCTTCCAGCTCAATCTTCAGCAGGGCAAGGGCGGCACATCGCCGCCGCCGTTGGCCTCCGCTCAGCTTCCCGGCCCGCCGCCGGTGCGGGAGGTCGCGCCGAAGCCCGCGCCATCGCAAGAGACGGCACGTCAGGAACCGGCCCCGAAGGTGAGCCTCCCGGCGCCGCCGTTGCCCTCGGTGATCCTACCGCCGCGCTCGCCGCCGCCACAGAGCTTCACGTTCAACCAAATACCCGACCCGATGCGCGAAATCCCAACGCCCCCGGCACGGGTCGATCCGGCGCGACCGGTGCCGCCGAAGCCGGCCGCGCCGCTGGCGAATACCGAGCCAACCCCAACCCCCGAACCGGCGGCCGCCGAAATTCCGCCGGGCGGCAAGCGCACCCCGGAACTGGCGTTGCAGGAGGGCCACGCGGCCCTGGCCCGGCGCGATTACGCGGCGGCCGAGAAGGCGGCGCGAGAAGTGATGGCGAACCGGGCCTCACCCAGGGCGTACGACGGGCAATTCCTGCTGGCGCAGGCGCTGTCGGGGGAGAAGCAGTTCGCCCAGGCGGCGATCGCCTACGACGATGCGTATAACCGCTCCCACAAGGGGCGGCACGCGCAGGACGCGCTACTGGGCCTGGCGGGCGCGCTGACCGCGATCAACGAGAAGAAGGCGGCGTGTGATACGCTTGGCCGGATGCGCACCGAGTTCCCCGAGGTGCGGGCGGATTTGCGGGATCCGATCACCCGCACGAACGAGCGCGCCGGCTGCGCCCGATAGACAGGAGCCAGCGATCCATGAAAGCCATATTCGTCATGATCAAGTGCGAGATGGGTCAGGCCTACCGTGTCGCGCGGGAGGCCGCCGATACGATCCCGCAATTGTCCGAATTGTTCTCGACCTCGGGCCAGTATGACCTGTTGGGCAAGTTTTATCTCGACCCGGACCAGGACATCGGCTTGTTCGTGACGGAGCGGGTGCAGTCGCTGCCCGGGGTGAAGGACACCCACACGCTGATCACGTTCAACGCCTTCAGCGGTGGCACCGGCTGACCGATCGCGTCACCAAGTCGTATCTATTCGGTAGATCAGGTAATTCTCACCTGACTCGGAGCCGCGGAAGCTCGCGATCGCGACAGCGCGCAGCCCGACTCGCTCCAGATCGGCCACGTCGAGTGGTCCCAACGGGTTGGCGTAGATCAGCAGCGGCGGTTGCCCTCGAACCACGGATACCGCTCGCTTGAGTTGTTCCGGAATTTGATCATTTTGTTCGCGGTCGTGTTGTGCGTTGAACTGCATGAAGCTCTCGAAACATTGGCAGTCCAGTCCATAGATTGGGCGGCCCAGAATCTGGGCGACGGATATCGTCCAATCGTCGCGTACGCCGATCAGTCCGGCGTCGCGCCAACCGTTGTCGTTCAGGAACCGGGCCGCTTCCCGGGAACTCGAAAACGGTCGCATCCATTGCCCGATCTGGGCTTCGATCCCGGCCACCGAGCCGCCTAATAACAATAGCGGAACGAGCCAGCTTCCGCGCGGCCGCCAGGTGCGCTGCATCCACAATGCCGTCAGCACCACGACAAAGAATATGCCGGTTTGCCGGATGCCGGTCATGTAGACCAAATGGCAGAACAACGCGGCCGCCGCTCCCGTGACGAAGATCACGATCAACAATCGCGGGTTTTCGCGAAAAATCGCCACGAGGGCCGCTGTCACCAGGACCAGGCCGACTTCCCGAACCTCCCACAGTTCGCGCATCGCCGAGTCCATGCCGATCCAGTACTGGCGCGGAAAATCGGCATTGAATGGAACGAACGGTAGGCTCACCACGCTGACGACGGCGAACTTCAGGTGCCAGAGTTTGGTCGCGTAATGAAACAACCAGGTGCCGCCGTGCTCGCCGATGTCCGGGGCCGGAATGATGGTCAGAACGCTGGCGGCGGCGAAGGCGACATAAACCCCGGCGCCGGCGGCGATGGAACGGATGGGCGTCCGGTTCATCAGTGAGGCGACATATTCGCAGGCGAGGACACCGCTCATCATCAGGCCGAACACGGTCGTGTTGGCGAGCAAGCCCAGAAGCGCGCTGTTGAGCACGATCAGGTCTGGTCGCCGCGACCTCAGTTCAGCGTACAGCAGCGCGAACAGGACGCCCAGGCTGTAATCGCGGGCCAGGACGGCGTATTCGAAGCCGAGGAAATACCCGCTCAACAGCAGGACTTTTTCCAACACGGAGAATGGCGAATATAGTCCGATCAGCACGTAAATCAGGATGACGATACCGGTATGGACGACTTGCGCCGTCACCGGATTGGCGCTGACGGAGGACGCGGCCCACAGCAATAAATACCAGAGGGATGGGTGGCCCTCATAATGCAGGTTATGGAACAGCGCCGGCAGAGTTGGACTGTGCAGCGCGATTTCGAACGCATTGATTTCGTCGTGCCACATGTCGTGGCGCGCGACGTTGACGATGAGGACGGCCACCGCCAGCAGCGTGATCCCGATGTCGATCGCGGTGGGCCGCCGGGAAAACGCCGGCGAGGCTGACGTCAGAACGGCCGGTCTCCCGAGATTTGGGTCCGGTGCATGACGCGCCGCGCCGTGCCGTCGAACTCATCGCGCCGATGCAGGGCGCAGCGGTTGTCCCACAGCACCAGGTCGCCGACGTGCCATTGTTGTGTCCAGCAGTGCTCGGGCCGCGTGGCGTGCGCCCACAGCGCGTCCAGCAGCGCCTCGCTGTCGGCCAGCTCCAGGCCCTGGATGAAGGCGTTGCGGCGGCGGCCGAGGAACAGGCACTGGCGGCCGGTGACGGGATGCGTCCGCACCAGGGGGTGCACCGCGCCGGGCGTTTTCCGCGGGTCGGTTACGTCCTCGAACCCAACGCGCAACTGGCCGACGCTGTTCAGGCTGCTGTCGTGCACGCAGCTCAACCCGTTGATGCGGGCTCGGGTTTCGGCGGGCAGCGATTCCAGCGCCGTGTACATGTTGCAAAATCCGGTGTCGCCGCCGCTCGGGGGCACTTCCAGCGCGTAGAGAGCGCTCGCCATCGGTGGCACCTGATTGTAGCTCATGTCGGTGTGCCACTTTGATTCGTAGTTGCCGAGGCCGCCGATGGCGCGGCCGTTCTCCACCACGTTGGAGATGATATTGACGAAGCCGGCGTTGGGGTTGGCTTCGGTGCGACCCTCGGCTTTGGCGTGCCGCGGGTTGCCGTCCAGTCCGCCGAAGTCGCGGCTGAACGCCATCAGCGCGTCGTCGGTCAGGCGTTGCTCACGGAACCGCAGCACCAGGTGGTCCATCCAGGCGCCGTGGATGGCGCCGAATTCGGCCGAGGTCAGCGGGCGGGACAGATCGACGCCGACGATATCGGCGCCAAGCGCGCTGCCGCTGGGGCGGACTTCAACCATGACATCCTCCTGATCCGTGCCGCCCACAGCTTGCCCCTGGGCGGGCCGGTTGACCAGCCAGCGACAGCGCGAAATCCAAACGCGGCCCGTGCAACACGCGGCCCGTGCAACCCGGCCGGAAAATGTGCCAGGCTGATCGCAGCGTCGGAGAACGGCCATGACACGGCAACTGCACCTCAATCTGTTCATTCACGGCCGCGGCCATCATGAGGCCGCGTGGCGGCATCCCTCCGCCTCGCCGTTGGCGCTGACCGATATTCATTACTACACCGATCTCGCGCGAAAGGCCGAGGCCGGGTGCTTCGATTCCATCTTCCTGGCGGATACTCTGGCGGCGGGCGACGACATCGCCAGCGCGCCGCGCATCTGGCTGGAACCACTGACCGCGCTGGCCGCTCTGGCCGGGGCGACGCGGCGGATCGGGCTGATCGCCACCTGCTCCACCACCTATACCGAGCCGTTCAATCTGGCGCGGCAGTTCGCCTCGCTGGATCATATCACCGGCGGGCGGGTCGGCTGGAACATCGTCACCACCTGGCTCGTCGCCGCCTCCGCCAATTACGGCGGCGAGGGACAGTTGAGTCACGCCGAGCGATACGCACGCGCCGAGGAATACATGCGGGTGGTGACCGCGTTGTGGGACAGTTGGTCGGACGACGCGGTGCTGGATGACCGTGCCGGAGGGCATTATGCCCGCGCCGGATCGATCCGGCCGGTGAACCACAAGGGCACGTATTATCAGGTGTCCGGGCCATTGAATGTTCCGCGCGGGCCGCAGGGACGGCCGGTGTTCGTGCAGGCGGGGTCATCGGAAACCGGCCGCCAGTTCGCCGCGCGCCACGCCGAGGCGGTGTTCACCGCGCAGATGGAAAAAGCCACCGCGAAGGATTTTTATGCCGATCTGAAACGGCTCGCCGTCGCGGAGGGACGCGATCCGGCCCAGGTGCTGATCCTGCCAGGTCTTAGTCCGGTGATCGGGGGCACCGAGGCGGACGCGCATCGTATCGCGCGCGAACTCAATGACCTGAGCGACCCGGAAGTGGGGCGCAAGCGGCTGTCTGGCCGGTTCGGTGGCCATGATTTTTCCCATCTGCCGTTGGACAGGCCGCTGTCACCGGAGGACTTCCCTGATCCCGCCTCGGTCGAAGCGGCGCGCAGCCGTACCGAGGTCATCATCGGCCTCGTTCGCCGCGAAACGCCCACGCTCCGTCAGCTACTGGGCTATATGGCCGGCGCGCGTGGGCATTTCGTGACCGCGGGTTCGCCGGAACAGATCGCCGACCTGATCGAGGACTGGTTTCACGACGGCGCGTGCGATGGCTTCAACCTGATGCCGCCGGTGTTGCCGGCGATGCTGGAGGTGTTCATCGCCGAGGTGGTGCCGTTGTTGCGCAAGCGCGGATTGTTCCGGCGGGAGTATGACGGGGTGACATTGCGCGAGCATTATGGGCTGGCGCGGCCGGACGTAACGTTTTAACTTCCTCCCTGCCATGCCAAAGACATGGGAGGGGGAATTCAAATGTATCCTGGTGCTTACGCCGCGACGCGACCCAACCAGCCGGCCCTGATCATGGCGGGCTCGGGGGAGACCGTGACCTACGCCGAGCTGGAGGCGCGCACCAATCGCCTGACCCATTTCCTGCGCGCCAAAGGGCTCCGGCGCCTGGATCACTACGCCATCTTCATGGAGAACAATGCCCGCTATGTCGAGACCTGCGGCGCGGGCGAGCGCGCGGGACTTTATTACACCTGCGTCAACTCGTTTCTTACCCCTGACGAACTGGCCTACATCCTCATCAACAGCGAGTCGAAGCTGCTGATCACTTCTGAAGAAAAACGTGACGTGGCGCTGGCCGCCGCGCGGCAGTGTCCGAATATCGCGCTTTGTCTGGTGGTCGACGGCCCAGGGGAGGGGGAGAATATCCTCAATCTCGATGAGGCGACGAAATTATATCCTGATACGCCGGTCGCGGACGAGTCACTTGGCCTCGCCATGCTCTATTCGTCCGGCACGACCGGCCGGCCGAAGGGTATCTCGCGGCCGCTGCCGGAGCAGCCGCCAGCCCAGGCGTTGCCGGTTTACGACGCGCTTGGCAGGCTGTGGCGGTTTCGCGAGGGTTTGATCTATTTGTCGCCGGCGCCGCTTTATCATGCCGCGCCGCATCTCGGAGTTAATCTGACGATCCGCATGGGGGGCACCGCCATCATCATGGAACGGTTCAACGCGGAACAGTTCCTGCGGCTGATCGAGACCCATGAGGTGACGCACACCCAGCTTGTTCCAACGATGTTCTCGCGGATGCTCAAACTCCCGGAAGACGCGCGCGGCCGCTACGGTCGACCCTCATTGGAAGTGGCGATTCACGCAGCGGCGCCATGCCCCGTCCAGGTCAAGCAACAAATGATCGACTGGTGGGGGCCGATCATTCTGGAATACTACGGATCGACCGAGGCGATGGGCTTCACCGCCTGCGATTCCGCCGAGTGGCTGGCGCACAAGGGCACTGTCGGCAGGCCGCTGTTCGGTGAGATCCACATTCTGGACGCCAATGGGAAACCATGCCCGCCCGGAACGATCGGCGAGGTGTGGTTCAAACTGGCGTCGCAATTCAGCTACTTCAACGACGCGAAGCGCACAGCGGAGGTGCTGAACGCCGACGGCACGATGGGCACGGTTGGCGATGTCGGTTACCTCGACGCCGATGGGTTTCTGTACCTCACCGACCGTTCCAGTTTCATGATCATCTCCGGCGGCGTGAACATCTATCCTCAGGAATGCGAAGATCTGCTCATCACCCATCCGAAGGTCGCCGACGCCGCGGTGTTTGGCGTGCCGAACGCCGACCTTGGCGAGGAGGTCAAAGCCGCCATCCAGCTCATGCCCGGGATCGCTCCCGGTCCGGACACCGAAGCCGAACTGATCACGTTTTGCGGTCAGCATCTGGCGCGATTCAAAGTGCCGCGATCCATCGATTTCGAGGACGAACTGCCGCGGCTACCCACCGGCAAACTTTACAAGCGGATTTTGCGCGACCGTTACTGGGGAGATAAAACCAGCCGTATCGTCTGACACACCCAACGACCGGACCAACCGGCTCGCATCAACGGAGTAAGCCGTCCATGCCGACCCCACATCGATCCAGCGCCGAAGCCCGGCTGGAAGCCCAACGACTGGGTCCGTTGCAATTGCGCGTCGCCTTCATCTGCACCCTGGCGCAGATGTTCGACGGTTACGACATCACCTCGATCGGCATGGCGGTCCCTTCGCTGTCCGCCGCGTGGCATATCCCCGGACCCGCCTTCGCCAACACCTTCGTCATGAGCAGCGTCGGCATCATGGTGGGCGCCCTTGCCTCCGGCCCCGCTGGCGACCGTCTGGGCCGCAAGCCGGTGCTGATCGCCAGCCTGATCTTCCTGGCGGTCTCCTCGCTGGCCTGCGTCTACGCCACCAGCATCCCGCAATTGATCATGTGGCGCTTCGTCACCGGCATCGGCATCGGCGGCATCATGCCGGCGACCGTCGCGCTGACCTCCGACTATGTGCCCGAGCGGTTGCGCGCGCCGATCGTCATGGTGATCTTCACCGGCAATCCGTTGGGCGGTTTCCTCGGCGGCCAGATCATCGCGCGATTGCTGCCGCATTTTGGCTGGCCGGTGATTTTCTGGCTCGGCGGCCTGCTGCCGCTGGCACTGATCCCGGTGATACTGTTCTGGCTGCCCGAGTCGCCGCGCTTCCTGCTGGCTCGCGGACGCATGACCACGCGCACCGAACGCCTGTTGCAGACGCTGAACATCGAACCCAACGCGACGGGTGTCGGCGGACGAACGGTGCACGAGGTCGACGTCAGCACCGGCAATCCGATCGCCGGCCTGTTCCGTGACGGTCTGGCAACCACCACGGTGTTCGTCTGGATCCTGTATTTCGCCAACCTGTTGAGCATCTACCTGATCAGCTACTGGCTGCCGACGGTGCTCAATTTGTCCGGCCTGTCGCCGGCGGACAGCGTGTTCGCCGCCAGCCTGATGTCGGCCGGGCCGCTGCTGAGCGTGTTCGCGATGGCGCCGCTGGCGAGGCACTTCGGACCGCAGCGCGTGCTGGCGGTCATGCTGTCCACCGGCGTGATCGTGATCGCGGCGGTGGGGCTCGCGAACCCGCCGCACGATCTGCTGTTGTTGGCGATCTTCCTGATGGGCTGCTGCACGGTTGGCAGCATGACCGGGATCAACGGCATGACCGCCGCGCTGTATCCGGCACGGGTCCGTACCACCGGCATGGGTTGGGCTCTGGGCATTGGGCGGTTGGGTGGCATTGGCGGACCGTGGCTCGGCGGTGTGCTGCTGACGGCGGGCTGGCCGCCGCGGCAAATCTTCCTGTGCGCCTGCGTCACCGCGCTGATCGGCACGTTCTGCGTCGTGATGCTGCACATCGTGAAGCGGCGCCGGGAAGTCCAGGGCGTGCCGCGGCTGGCGTAGCCGCGAGGCGGCTTGAGGGGTGCGTGGTGGTGCTTGAACTCGCCGCCGCCCACTCGCGTAGCCGGTGGTCTCGCGATTGAGATCGCTACACGTGATACGTGCAATTTATGTAGAATTACACGTGACCGGATGGGTCGCAATGTACCTTTTGTTTCACGTATAACAGTTTTGAAATATTTAACTTGTATAACCGGCGGGGCGCGCGCATCCGTGTTTCGCGCTGGGGAGTCCACGCCGCGTGTCGGGAAAAACCCCGAAGCAAGCCTGGTGGTCGCTTAACCCCGGGTCCGAAAGCCGATCTGATCAGGTGACCGCGTTTGCTTGAAAGGATCCCGTGGCGCCAGAAGAATGTTGCCATTACAGAATAATATGCCACGCCACCCAGTTCCCATGGTTTCATGCCCAGGGCCGCCGGGCGGGGCCAACGCGGCTGTCGCCGAAGCTCCGCGCCTTCGAGCGATCACCGGTCGGACGGTCAGTTTCGCGACACGCGCCAGCGTACCCGGCCGGCGCGCGTCGATGTCGTTGGTCAGCCCGGGGCCGACTCGTCACCCACGGTATCTGAGGAAAACGGATCATGCCCACCAATGATTTGAGCACTGAACTCGCGCTGCTCTCACAGAGCCAGCGTGATACGATCACGTTCGAGTCGGGCGTCGATAAGAACGGCGTCGTCCCGGCCGCGAATACCTTCTGGGACTGGAGCGTCACTCCGGCTCATTCCTGGCAAAACGCGCTCGGCACGGGCGTCGGCGGCGTCACCTATCAATTCGCCACCGCCAACGACACCACGACGTTCAACCAAACGGCGCAGTCCTCGGCGGTGCAGGCTTTGGCGCTTTGGTCGGACCTCGCGAATATCAATTTCGCGCCATACACGGGCACCGGAAACCTGAACGTTTCGTTCGAACTGGCGGGCGAGACCTACGGCAAGACGCTCGTTGCCGCAGGCACCAGTTACGACCTGGCGCCGAGCGGCATGACGCCGACGGCCACTCCGGGGCTGTCGATTGAAACCTACGGGACGCTGCAGTTCGATCTGGGAGGCTCGTACGGCATTCCGGGTGACTATATTACCAGTGATGGTTACGGGGTTTCCGCGCTGGTCCATGAAGTTGGCCATCTGCTGGGGCTGGGGCACACCGGGACGTACAATTTCACCAAAGGCGGCCCAACCGATTTCGGCCCGCAGGCATTCAACGCGACCGATGTCCGGACATGGTCCACCATGTCGTACATCGATCCGCGCGATCTGACCGACCCGAATTACGCGTCGTTCAACCCCGCCGCGACCGACTGGTTGACGCCAGGCGAAACGGCCGCGGCGGGCGGTCAGGACTTCCGCGCGCCGTATACTCCGATGGGACTGGATATCTTCGCGGCGCAGCGGCTGTATGGTGCACCAACCAACGGGGTGCTGTCGGGCGGTCAGACTTTTGGTTTCAACTGCAACATCATGTACACCGATACGGACGGCACGCAGAAGCCGCTGTCGATGTATGACTTCGCCGTGAACAACGATGTCGCGCCCGTTGTGACGCTGTACGACTATGGCACCGGCAACGCCCTCGATCTGTCCGGTTTCACGCTGCCGTCGACGGTGCATTTGAACTCCGGCGCGTGGACCAGCGCGGCTGGCATGATCAACAATATCTTCATCGAATACGGTACCCAGATCGATACCGCCATCGGTGGCGCCGGCAACGACACGTTCTGGCTCAACGCGGACGGTGACGTCATCAATGGCGGGGCGGGCGTCAACACCGCGGTGCTGATGGGAACCGAAGCGGACTACACGTTCGCCAGTTCGGGCGGCACGTTGACCTACACCGACATCGCCACCGGCGCGGTCAATACGTTGTTCAACATCCAGAACGTGAACTTCGTGACGGACACCTGGACCGGCGGCGCGGGAAACACCGATTTCAATAACACCAGCAATTGGAGCACGAACGCTCTCCCCGACGCGCCGGACGACATGGGGATCATCGCCGGCGCGACGGTCAATTTCGCCAACGATCAAACCACCACCGTGGACAGCGTGCAAATCGATCCGCTGGCCACGTTGCAGATCGATCAAGGCCATTTCATCATCAACAACGGAGCGGAGAATTCGACCAATAACGGTACCGTGGAGGTCAACGCCGCCGGCACCGAGGTCAGTCTCTACCTCGGCGGAACGTTTGTGAATAATGGCGAGCTGTTCCTGCAGGGACCGGGTGCCCTCCTGGTGACCCACGACAGCACGGTCACCATCAGCGGTGCCGGCACCATCGAAATGGTTCGCGGCAACATCGGTGGCGGTTCCCCTGGGGTGCAGGCCGACACGTTCGTCAGCACGAACCTAATCCGCGGCTCGGGCGTGATCGGTCTTGCTTTTCATGAAAATGCGTTGACGTTCATTAACAAAGGCACGGTCCGGGCCGACGACGTACTGCCGCTGTCGATTAACGCGGCTATCGTCAATGAGGGCCTGCTGGATGGCGCCAGTAAGCTGTCGGACCTGGTGCTGGCGGGTGACATCAATAACGTCTCCGGGCAGATCACGGCGGAGGACGGCACCACTTTGCAGTTGTCCAACGCGACGATCACCGGCGGTGGCGTTTCGGCGCTTGGCGCCGGCAAGATCGAGGTCAGCGGCAACTCGGAACTGGATGGCACCAACAAAGCCGCTCCGGGCGTCGCGGCCGGATTGGCGCTCAGTGGCGACGTGGTGGTGGACGCCAACACCGCGCTCACCGTCGCCGGCGCCGTCAGCGGCGGTGCGATCGACGCGACCGAGGGCGAAGTGCTGCTCGACGGGGCGAAGCTGACCGGGGTGAAGCTGACCGGCAATGTGGGCTTCGGCGCCTCCGGTGGCGCGACGCTGTATGCCGCGCCGTACGCTTACTATGGGCTGCAGTTGCAAACCGATATCGGCGGCATCAACCTTGGCTCGGGCGCGCTGACGCTCGCGCCCGACCCGGCGCATGGCAATAACAGCTTCATCAATTCCGGCACCTTCTCGATCGGCAAAGGCGCGATCCTCGACATCTATCAGACCGCCGTCATCGCTGGTGGTGTGATCAAGATGACCGATCCGGGCGCGGTCATCACCGGCACCCCAGGCGGCGGCGGCGGTTATCAGACATACGATGAACTGGTCCTCGAAGGAGGGACGATCACCGGCGTCGGGATAATCGCCGGCATACAATTGGAGAACTACTCCAACAACACGATCATGGCCAATGGCGGCACGTTGTTCCTGAATTCCGGCACCGATTTCATCATCGAGAACAACATCCCGGTCGGCGTTCAAATCATCAGCGACGGCTGGCTTGGCGCGGCGGCGAACAGCGATCTCGTGATCATGGGGACGCTGGACCTGCAGCCCAACATCCTCGACGGCAGTTCCCCAGGCGGATCGCTCAGTGGGCCCGGCACGATCACGCTTGGCGGCTCAATCATCACCGGCGCCCGCGCCGGCACCATCGTCGGCGGCACCATCGAGGCCGGCAGAACCATCCAGGTGGCGGCGCCCGGCGGCGGCCTCAATAGCGTAACGATCGACGGCGAGGTCTACGTCAACGGCGGCGCGCTGCTGACGCTTTATGGCGCCTTCGGCCAACTGGTCAACGCCGGGTTGATCCTGCTGAACGGCGCCCTCGACAACGCCAATGTCTACCACGCCGCGACCCTCACCACGCTGGGCGATGTCGGGGTGGACGGCGGCGGAACGATCCGGCTGGAGAGCAATGGCGGCACCGGCGACGACCAGATCGTCAGCCTCGCCAACACCGACACCCTGCAAAGCGCCGGCACCATCAAGGGCGTCGGCACGCTCGGCGGCAGCTATCTGAATCTTTTCAATGACGGCGTCGTCGCCGCGGATGCGCCTGGTCACGCCCTGGTCGTGGATGGCGGCAGCCTGAACGGTGTCGCGGGCAAAATCTACAACGACGGGGAGATGCAGGCCATCAACGGTGCCACGCTGGTGGTGAACAGCGCGATCCTCAATTACGGGCTGCAGTTCTTTGGTGACCCCCAGTTTCCGAACGGCGTACCCACCGGCGGTGGCGATATCGGCGCGTTCGGCCCAGGATCCGTGGTTGAGTTGCGCAACGGATCCATCACCGCCGGCCGCCTGTCGAGCACCGGGGGCGGTGTCATCAACGTCACCGGCAACGCCACATTGGCCGGCGGCCCTACGTTATTTCCGGCGCGACAGACGACGCCGTTCGGCAACACCGATATCGTTGTCAACAGCACCACCGCGGGACAGCAGAGCGATGGCGCCGCGGCAGGTCTGATCAACAATGAAGGCCGCATCGTGGTCGCTTGGGACGACTACAGCGCCAATGCGATCGGCGCGCCCACGACCGTCAATGGCGCGGTGTTGTATCCGCCGGTGGTGCGCTTTCAGGTGCTCGACCGGTTCGGCGTGAAATTGATCGCCACCGATCAAACCGCCGAAACTCCCGTCGCCGGGGAAAGCCAGAGCCATCCCCAGGTGGCCGCGCTGTCCAACGGCGGCTTCGTCATCACGTGGCTGCAATCCGATCTGAACAGCGGAATAACGACATTGCGCGCCGCGCTGTTCAACCCTGACCTGTCCCGGCGCGGCGCAGTCGTCACGGTGCCTGTCGCCGGGTCAGGCACAACGACACAGAGCGTCGCGGGCATGGCCGACGGCGGTTACGCGATGGTGTGGTCCGACGCCGCCGCGCCCGGCATCCCGAGCACGATGCATGTGCAACGGTTTTCCGCGAGCGGCTTGCCAGGCAGTATCGTCGATCTGCCGTCCGCCGGCCTCGCGCCCACCATCGCTTTCATCAACGTGAGTTCCGGCGCCTACGCTGTCGCCTGGTTCGCGCCAAACTCCGGCGGCGGGGTCGGCACGATCGATGGTACGATGTTCGTCGAGTTTTTCGACAACTCGGGGGCCGTGACCGGCACGGCACACATTGGCATCGTCAACGGTACCGGCACCGCGTTCGGTGCGCGAATTCAGGTGGCGGCGGATGGTACCGTGACAGGTGCGCCTTATATCGCCCCCGATGCGGGCGTCTACGGATTCACCGTTTTCTGGAACGATCCGGTCAACCATCCCGGAGCGTTACAAGGCCAGGATTACACGTTTCAAGGCTTCGCGACCGGGATCACCAATCAGGCGAGCCAGCTCGATTACGGCGGCCAGCTTACCGCCACCAGCGCGGTGTTGCCGTCCGGCGCGCTCGCCACCATGCAAAACCAGCCGCGAAGTGGCGATTCGCCGTACACCGACGTCGGCCTGCAATTGGCGGCTGGAGCAGGCAACACGTATTCGCTCGCCAACTACGCCGATATCGTGATCAAGACCGGCGCCACGCTGACGCTGAAACAAGGTCTTTCCAACGACGGATTGATCACACTGACCAGCGCCGGCGGTGCGGTGCTGGCGGCGTCGGGCGCGGTCTCGATCGGCGGTCCGGGCACGATCGCTCTTGGCAACGTGACGGACAGCATCAGCGGTGCCACCGGTTCAGACGTACTGACCAACAGCAATATAATCCTGGGGCAGGGGACGATCGGCGGCAACAATCTGAGCTTCACCAACTACGGCGGCACGGTTGCTGCGACAGAGGGGACTTTGGCGGTTGGAGGCAGCGGAAAGCTTACGAACCAGGGCGTAATGGAAGCCGTCGCGGCTACGTTGCTCATCAACGGCACGATCGTCAATGAAGGCAACATCGAAAGCGTGGGCGCTGGCGGGCAGACCGCCAGCATGGTCGTGATCAACGGGCCGGTCGTGGATAATAACGGCTCCAGCGGCTACCTGAAGGTCCTTGGCGGCGAGATGGACCTGAACGGCAGTGTCGATGTCGGGCAGTACATCGGCTTTGACTATTCCGGTACCAACAACCCCGGGTTGCTCGTGCTCTCCGATCCGTCGGAGATGAAGGGCACCATCGAGTTCCTTAATGTCGGCGACACGATTGACGTCGCCGGCGTGGCGGCGACCGGATTTTCGTTCGACAGCAACAGCAACAACGGCAACGGAGTGCTGGACCTGCTGTCTGGTGCCACTACGTTGGCCGCGCTCAGTCTGTATGGTACCGCGTACCCCGGCACGCTGATCATCGCCTCGGACAACCACGGCGGGACGTTGGTCGAGATGGTTTCGACCACGCAGATCGGCGTTGGCGCCAACCCGTCGGTCGCGGGTTTACCGGGCGGCGGATTCGTCGAGATTTATCAGTCGATCCCGTACTTTGGTGCTTCGCCGACCGGGGTTTATGGGAAACTCTACAACGCCAATAAGTTCGTGGTAGGCTATTTGAATGTCGATGCGGCCGGGCAGCAACCCGCGGTCGCCGCGCAACGCGGCGGCGAGTTCATGGTGGTATGGGCGAATGCCTCGAGCAATACGATCCAAGGGCAGATTTATGCCGCTAACGGAATGCTGCTGAAGGACACGTTCAATCTCACGCAGGCCGTCGCCGGATGGACGCAGATCAATCCTTCCATATCGGTCGCGCCATCGAGCGGATCCGGCGAGCAATACGAGTTCGCTTATGAAACGGATAACGCCGGCACAGGGGCCCATTCCGTGGTCGTCGAGACGCTCGACGCCAATGGTTTGGCGACCGCGCCGCCAACCGTCGTCACGCCATTCAATATCAACATACTCGGTGTCAATTACCTGGTCAGCAGCCCGCAGACACCACGCGCGGTGGCCCTGAAACTGAGCTCGCCGATCGAGGCCGCCGTGTTTCAATCGCTGGCTCAGTCGCCGGAGGAAACCAGTGCCTTCAGCGCCATCCTCGGCGAGTTCGTGATCGGTGCCACGCCGTCCGGCGCGGGGATCGCCGGGAGCGAAGCGAGCTCGGTGCCGGTGATGGCCAACGCTTCCAGCATCGTGACCATCATGTTCACGCCAACTGGCTCGAACCTGACCTATGTTTCCCCGGAAATCGCCGCTCTGACCAACGGCGACCTCGTCGCGGTGTGGGACCAGATCGGGCCGTCCGATGCGACGTGGACCGTGGCCGGGCAGATCGTTACTTCGAGCGGTGTGTTCGTTGGATCCCAGTTCACCATCGCGACCACTGTACTGGCCGCCGGAACGCCGGGCCGCCCGGCGATCAACGCGCTGCCCAACGGCGATTTCGTCGTCACCTACAATTCCGCCGCTGGCGATCTGTCCGGTCAGAAATACGACACGTCGGGTAATCCGATCGGCAATCCATTCGGCATCAGCAACGCCAGCGACGGCAATCCGGCGACGACGGTGCTGAGCGACGGGACGTTGCTGACTCTCTCCGGCAGCGGTGGCTTCGTCAGCGCGGGCACCTTCGACGTGCAGCCGGTTGGAGCGACCTGGAGCGGCGCGACCGGCACGAATCTGGGGACGGCCGGGAACTGGCAGCCGGTGGCGATCCCCGTGGCCTCGGAAACCCTGACGTTCAGCGCCGCGGCGGGAGGCACTCTGACCGGCAGCGTGAGCGGAATGAACGCCGTGTTCAGCGGCGCGGGCGGCTGGGTATCGCAGGGAGCGACGTTAACCCTGGCCGGCGAGACGATCGCGCCGTCCGCGGTCCTGGCGCTGACCGAGAATGGCGCGGTGACCGTCAACGGCGGGTCGATCGCCGCGAGCGGAAGTCTGGACATTGAAACCCCCACCGGCGTAACGATGTCGATCCTTGGCCGCGCTCAGGTCGGCATACTCGGCCTGACGTTGGGTCTGGGTGGCGGCCAGAGCGGCGCGCTCGCGGTCAGCGGTTTCGGCACCGCCATCCTCAACACGGGCACCAGCGGCACCTCGGAGATTGGCGGCAGCGGGTCCGGACAGGTCGCCATCAGCGGTGGCGCGATCGTGACCAACACCGCCGGAGCGGTACTGGGCTTCGCCACCGGCGGCGATGGTTCGTTGAGCGTGTCCGGCAGCGGATCGCAATTCGATACGACCGGTGAGATCGATGTCGGTGTGGCCGGCGCGGGTCACCTCGGGATCGCCAACGGCGCCACGGTGCAAAGCGGAGGCAATGCGGCCGCCCCGTCGCAAGGGTTCGACATCG
>CALFNB010000535.1 GCA_937902425.1 uncultured Acetobacteraceae bacterium
GTACCTCGATCGGGTGTCGCTCGCCGCGATCAATGGGCCAAACGACGTGGTGGTTTCCGGTGCAACGGACGCGGTCGAAACGGTCGCGGCCCGGATGAAGGCGGACGGCGTGGCGGTGCAACGGCTGGTTGTCTCGCATGCGTTCCATTCGCCGCTGATGGACCCGATGCTGGACGCGTTCCGGCTGGTCGCCGAGACGGTGAAATTTCGCCCGCCGCGCATGACGCTGATCTCGAACGTCACCGCGCGACCGGCCGGCGAGGAGATCGCCGACCCGTCGTACTGGGTGCGGCATGTGCGGGCCGCGGTTCGTTTCGCCGATGGCATCCGGGCCGCCGCGGCTGACGGCTGCGCGCACTTCCTGGAGGTGGGACCGCAACCGGTGCTCTGCGCGATGGGCCGGTTGAGTCTCGACGACGATACGCTCGGCTGGCTGCCGAGCCTGCACGCGAAGCGCGGCGATTGGCGACAAATGCTGGACAGTCTCGCTGCGCTCGAATTGCGCGGCGCCGCCGTCGACTGGGCTCGTTTCGACCGCGATTACCAGCGCACCAAATTGGTACTGCCGACCTATCCGTTCGACCGCCAGCGTTACTGGTTTCCCGGTGCGGCCAATGGCGCGGCGAAGACCGTCGGCATGCTGCTTCCGCTGGTCGACAGCATCGCACGCTCGCCGTTGGTCAAGGAAACGATCCTGTCAGTGTCGCTCGGCGTCTTGTCGCATCCTTACCTCGCCGACCACAAAGTTTATGATCAGGTGATCGTGCCTGGCGCCGCGCACCTCGCAATTCTCGCGAGCGGGGCGGAGCTGCTTGGCTGGCCGGCCTGTCGCATCAGCGACGTATATTTCGTTGCGCCTTTGACGCTGGCCGAAAGCGAGGGGCAAACGGTCCAGGCTGTCCTTTTCCCGGAGGAAGCGGACGGCTTCACGTTTCAGATCGTGGTTCCACCGGGCAAGGACGAGGACGAAGAGACGCTCCGCCTCGCGACAGGCAAAATCGAGCCGATCGCCGCGGCAGTGCGGTCCTCTGTCGATCTGGCGGGGCTTCAGGAACGCTGCACGGTCGCGGTGACGCCGGAACAACTGTTCGAGGCCGCCGCCGCGGCGGCCGTTGAACTCGGAACGAGATTTCGCTGGGTCGACAACGTTTGGCTCGGGAAACGAGAGGCGCTGGCCCAGTTGAGTGTGCCTGAGGAGATCGGCGACCTCGCGGGATACCGGATCCACCCGGCATTGCTGGACAGTTGCTTTCAGGTTGCCGGCGCGACGTTGCTGGACGAGGCGGTCAGCGAAACCTTGCTGCCGTTTTTCATCAGGTCCGTCGAAATCCAACGTCCGGCGAAGGGGACTTCATGGTGGTGCCATGCGGCGCGCACCGGAGACACGACCTGGGATATCCGTTTGTTCGATGCCGGTGGCGCGGTGGTCGCGGCGCTCGACGGGTTTGAAATGCGCAAGGCGCCGATCGATCGGCTGTTCCGGCGGCGGATGAGTGACTGGCTGTATCGCGCGAGCTGGGAAGCGCTGCCATTGACGGCGTTGCCCGAGCCGGCGGGAGCCGGCACCTGGTTCGTATTCAGTAACGGTAGCGAACTCGGAACGGCGCTATCCGGGCGATTGGCCGAGCGCGGCGATCGTTGCGTGATGGTCGCGGCAGGCGATGCGTTTGACATTGATCCCGATGGCGCCTCGATCAATCCGCTGGTGCCGGATGATATCGGCCTGCTGATCGAGCGTTTCGCGCAACCCTGTCGCGGGTTCATTCATCTTTGGAGCATCGAGCGCGACCCGTCGGATGAGGCACGCGCGGAAGCAGCGCGCGATCTCGCGATCGGCTTGCTGCATCTGGCGCGGGCCGTGGTGCCGCCGGCCCGGCTGCTGGTGGTGACCTGCGGCGCGCAGCCGGTCCTGCGGGGGGAGGGCGCCGATCCGGCACAAGCGCCGCTATGGGGCATGCTCCGGACGCTGTCGTTGGAAGCGCCTGAGTTGAACGCGAGCGGCCTGGATCTCGATACGGGTGCGACGCCGCGGCAGGTCGATGCCATTCTCGCCGAAATAGATGGCCCGCCCACCGAGCCGCAAGTTGCTTATCGAGGCAACGAGCGTTTCGTCGCGCGCCTCGTGCGGTATCGCGACGCTATTGTGGCGCCGGTCGAAGGGCCGTTCCGGCTGCAACTCTCCGAGTACGGCTCGCCCGATCAACTTCGGCTGGTGCCGATGACACGGCGGGAACCCGGTCCCGAGGAAGTGGAAATCGCGGTCAAGGCAACCGCGCTGAATTTCCGCGACGTCCTCATCACTCTGGGCATGCTCAAGGACTTCTACGAACAGGAGCTCGGCATCGCCGCGGCGGCGGACATTCACCTTGGCTTTGACTGTGCCGGCACGATTACCGCCGTCGGCGAGCGTGTCACCGATCTCGCGGTCGGCGACGAAGTGATGGCGGCGGCGGCTGGCGGGACGGCGAGCCACGTCACCATCTATCGGGAATGCGTCACACGCATCCCGAGCGGGCTCGACTTCACGACCGCCGCCGCGCTTCCGAATGTGTTCCTGACGGCGTATCACGCGCTGGTTCGGCTGGCCGGGCTGAAATCGGGAGAGCGCGTGTTGATCCATGCGGCGGCCGGCGGCGTCGGGCTCGCGGCCGTGCAGATCGCGCAATCCATTGGCGCCGAAATCTTCGCCACGGCGAGCCCAGGGAAATGGGAGTTTCTGAAATCCCAGGGCGTGACCCACATGATGAATTCGCGCACGCTGGATTTCGCCGAGGAGTTCATGCGCGCGACCGGCGGCACCGGCGTTGATGTCGTGCTCAACAGTTTAGGCGGCGGGGCGATCGACAAGAGTTTCTCAGTACTGAAGTCGGGCGGCCGCTTCGTGGAACTCGGCAAGCTCGGCATTTGGACACCGGAAGAGGCCGTGTCCAGGCGTCCGGACGCGGAATACCACACCTTCGAACTCGGTGCGGCGCTGGACCACGAGCCGGCGGCGTTTCAGGCGTATGGCGAAGAGATCGGGCGCAAGTTCGAAGCGGGGATCTTCCGCCCGCTGCCCACGACAATGTTCCCGATCACCGAGGCCGCGGACGCCTATCGCTTCATGCAGCAGGCGAAGCATGTCGGCAAAGTGGTGATGACAATGGATGCGGCGCAGCCTGTCGAGGTCGGTCCGGACGCCAGCTATCTCATCACCGGCGGGCTCGGCGGGCTGGGATTGAAGGTGGCGGAGTGTCTGGTCGCCGCCGGGGCCGGCCACGTTGTCCTCGCGGGCCGTGGTGAGCCCGGTCCGGCGGCGGCGCATGCGATCGAAGCCATGCGTCTGGGCGGCGCAACCGTTACGGTCGTTCAAGGCGATGTGGCGCGCGCGGCCGATGTCGCCGCCATGATCGAGGCCTGCCAAAGCGTGCTACCGCTGAAGGGCCTTATTCACGCCGCCGGGATCATTCAGGATGGCTTGCTGCGCAACCAGACCGCCGAGCGGTTCAACAGCGTGATGGCGGGGAAGGCCGGCGGTGCGTGGCAACTGCATCAACAAACCCGCGCGCTGGAGCTGGATTTCTTCATCTGTTTCTCGTCGATGGCTTCGCTGGTTGGCTCGGCGGGACAAAGCAACTACGCGGCGGCGAACGCTTTTCTCGATGCGCTGGCGCACCACAGACGAGCGAATGGATTACCCGCGCTCAGCCTGAACTGGGGACCCTGGGCCGAAGTTGGGATGGCGGCCAATATCGATATGACCGGCCTCGATGTCGAAAAACTCGATGTCGCGAGCGGCATCGATGTGTTCTCGACGCTGCTGCGGATGCCGCGACAATCGGCGTCGGTACAGGCCGGTGTGTTCAAGATGCGTTGGAATGCGTTCTTGCAGCGCTGGGGCGCGATCGACCCCCCGGCATATTTTTCGGCGCTGGCCGGTGCGAAACGTCAGACTGATGCAAGCAAGGACGGCTTTCGCAACACCTTCCGGACGGCTTCCGCGGAGGCGCGCGAAGCGCTTCTGGTCGCGCATGTCCACGAAGTGCTGCATCAGGTGCTCGCGCTCGACCAGAACGACGTCATCGAGGACAGTCGGCCATGGGTCGATCTCGGCCTCGATTCACTGATGATGGTCGAGGTCAAGAATCGTCTGGAGCGTTCGCTGCGCGTCGCGCTGCCGGTCGAAATCCTGATGCGGGATGTCAGCATTCAATCCCTGGTGGCCTTCCTGCTTGAGAAGATCGGCGACGCGGCGATCGCGGCGGACCTGCCGGCGCGTCCCGAGGCAGCGGGCGACGAAGACTCGATACGCTTTGAGCTCATCGAACGAATTCGCGACATTCCGCAGGCGTTCGCGAACGTCGATGCGCAGGAGCGGCGCAAGGTCCTCATCGATGGAAGGTGGCGGGTCGACTTCGCCTCGTGCAACTATCTTGGTTTCGATCTCGAACCGGAGATCATGGCCGCGATCCCGCCGGCCGTCGAAGCATGGGGTGTGCACCCCAGTTGGACCCGCGCGGTCGCGTCACCGTCGCTCTATGCAGAGCTGGAGCGGGAACTCGCCGAAATGGTTGGGGCCGCGGAGACTTTGGTGTTCCCCTCGATCTCGTTGCTGCATCTGGGCGTGCTGCCCGCGCTCGCCGGGGTCAACGGAATCATTTTAAAGGATGCGGAGGCGCATCATTCGATCCACGAAGCCTGCCAGAAAGCGCAGGCGGACGGCGTGGAATGGTTCGAGTTCCGGCATAACGATGTCGCGGACCTGGAGCGCCGGCTGAGCGGGATCAGCCGCGATCGACCGAAGATCATCGCGACCGATGGCGCCTATTCGATGGGCAGCGCCAATCCTCCGTTGCGAGAGTACGCGCGCCTCGCCGAGAGCCATAATGCCACGCTCTATGTCGACGATGCGCACGGTTTCGGAATATTAGGGGCCGCTCCGGATGCCGCGCTGCCGTATGGTTACGGCGGCAATGGTATTGTCCGCCAAATGGGCCTCGATTTCACAACGGGCAGGATCGTCTATGTGGCGGGACTGTCCAAGGCGTTCTCGTCCTATGCCGCGTTTGTTACTTGCCGGGACGAACAGGCGAAGGCGTGGCTGCAGACGTCCGGGCCCTATGTCTTTTCTGGTCCGACGTCAGTCGCGAGCCTGGCGACCGCCCTCGCCGGCTTGCGGCTCAACCGCCGCGACGGCGACGTCCGCCGTAGGCACGTCCATCGCCTGACGCGACGGTTGGTCGCCGAAGCCAAATGGATCGGCTTCGAGGTCGACAATGACGGCGACTTTCCGATCGTTGGCGTTGTCATCGGCGGGTGGGACGCGATGGTGACCGCATGCGGCGTGCTGTGGGAGAACGACATACTGATTACTCCCGCGACCTTTCCGGCGGTTTCGGTCAACCGCAATCTGGTTCGCTTCTCGCTGACCGCCGCGAACACGGAGCAGGAGCTCGACCAGGCGATCCGCGCACTGCGGGCGGTTTGGGACACGCTGCATCCAGGCGAACGGGTTGCGCGAATTCCGGAGGTGGCCGCCGATACCTGATGCGAATTTTTCGGCCGGCCCGAGGTGCGAGTACCGAGATTCGCCGGCGTATTTTCTGCTTTCCGTATGCCGGCGCGGGCGCGGCGATCTTCCGGACCTGGGCGGATTTGCTGCCCTCCGATATCGAACTCTGTGTCCCGGTCCTGCCGGGACGTGACGCCCGGATCAATGAGGCGCCGATCGCGCGGATGGCTCCGCTGATCCAGTCGATCATTGGTCAGATCGTTCCGGGATTGACACTGCCGTATGCGATTTTTGGGCATAGTATGGGGGCATTTGTCGCGTTCGATCTGGCGCATGAGATAGCGCGGCTCGGCTTGCGTGAACCATCTCAATTGTTCATGTCCGCGCAGCGGGGACCGAGACTGCCCTATGCGGAGACGCCGATCTTCGATCTGCCTGACGATCGATTTCTCGCCGGCGTCATCGCCCGCTATGACAGCATCCCGAAAGCTGTGCGGGCGCAACCGGATTTCATGAAAGTCCTCCTGCGCATCCTGCGCGCCGATTTCACGCTGGTGGAGGACTATCAGTACCGCGCTTCGGCCGGGTTGACCTGCCCGATCACGGTATTCGGCGGAGTGGACGATAGCCGAATTACAACCGCTGAGCTCCAGGCCTGGTCGGAGGAAACGTCCGGCCGCTTCACGCTGCGTCGGCTGCCGGGCGGGCATTTCTTCATCGACAGCGCCAGGGCCGAATTGGTTGGCTTGATCCGCCAGGAGATGGGGGCCTGAGACGCTGGTCACTCAGGGAGCCGGCCGCGGCAGGATGATCGCGGTCGCGACCAGGTCGCCCGCGAATGTGTAGCGTCCGGTGAACCGATGCCCACTGGCGAAAGGACCTGCCTCGGCCAGGAGTTCGACCTGGAAGTGATCGGACCCTTGGTCGAACGCGATCTCGCAGTCACGGAAGGTGAGTTGCACGGTGGTGACCCCGCGAAGGAACTTGTAGAGCGCCTCCTTCGCACTGAACATCGCGGCCCCGTGCTGTTGTCGCCGATCCGGGCCGAATCCCGCGAGATTGGCCGTGATCTCCCGTGGCGACAGGACATGCGAGAGAAGGTCGAGATTGAATCGCGTGACATCTTCCACATCGATCCCAATCGCGGCGACCTCGGTCGTGCGAGCGATCGCCACGGCACAGTATCGATCCGTATGCGTGATGGAGCCGGTGACCCCTGGTGGCCAAAGCGGCGAGCGGTCGCGACTGGCGAGTAACGCGCCGAGCGGCACGTCGAGAATTTTCAGGGCGCGGTGGGCGTAGCGTCGGCCGGTGGCGAATTCCTGGCGCCGCTTCGGAACGGCATTCACGACATGGCCCACTTCCTCCGGCCAAAGCCCGTCTGTCCCAGCGGTAACCGGGCCCTCAACGACCGTTACGGAGTTGGGCAACAAACGTCCCACAGGTCCGCCGTCGCGGCATCCCGCTTCCAATCCCTCGCCGGAAATCGGCAAGCCCAACCTGGCGGACGCCTGAGAGCCATCATTCATCGCGTGGCGGGACTTACGGCAACGCGCGACTCATGCAACACATTTCGGCAACCGGAATCGGTTCCACGTCTGAGTGCGATGCAACGATTGGTTGCCGCCCAGTTCGCGGATCATTCATTGAGCCGGCTGAGAATGAGCCAATCCCGCCAGCGGTCGGGCAACAGGTTCAGTAACAGCCACAACCTTGTGTCGCGTCCCACGAGATACCGAGTCCTGGGTCGGTCCGCCGTCAGCGCGTGCTCCACGGCTTTGACGACCTCGCTCACGGCAGTCGCTTTGTCGGCCGATGCGGCGGCCTCGTCCCGCACTTTCGCGATTAACCTCGCGTAGAGGGCGTAGCGCTCGGGCGCCACTTGCCGGCTGAGTTCGTCGACCCCAGTTAGCGTCTTCCGCCAAATTGGGGTGGCGATGGAACCCGGCTCGATGAGGGAGACCGGAATGTTCCAGGACCGTAGTTCCATTCGCAGCGCGTCGGTAATTGCTTCGATCGCGAATTTTGAAGCATCGTAAGGTCCGGAGCCGGGCAACGCGCTACGGCCGGCGATAGAGCCGATATTCACGATGCGGCCCGGGGTAGCCCGAAGCAGGGGCAGGAACGCCTGCGTTACCGCCACCACGCCCAATACGTTCACCTCAAACTGGCGGCGCCATTGCTCGATTGGAACCAGTTCGACAGGACCCACGATGGCGATACCGGCGTTGTTCACCAGGCCCGCGAGCGGTTCGTCACCCACCGCGGCGACGGCACCGCGGATCGATTCCGGGAGTGTCACGTCGAGCAGGATGGGCCTGAGATCTCCCGAGGATTCCGCCCGCGGCGAGTCGCCATCTGATAACTTTCGCACCCCGGCGAAGACGGTGTAGCCGAGGTCGGCGAAGCGAACCGCGCAGGCCCGGCCGATGCCGGTCGATGCGCCGGTGATAAGAATTCGCTTCTGACGCATCGTGCCCACCATACAAGTCATTTGGACGAAATTTACTTTACCACGACAAGGCCGAGTGCCAGGTGGAATGTGTCGCGGCCATCATGCCAAGGCGGGCGAAACCGGTCGATGTCCGGTCCCCAGGGAAGGCGAGACCAACGCGACCGTGGTCGCCAACGCGCGGCGCCTGATGGACGCGGCGGGGATTTGAACCAGTCGAACGGCCCGCGATGACACCGCCCGCGTTATCCAAACGCTCCGACATCGTGCGTGATCGCGGTCGCGATCTCCCGCACCAGCTCGAACAGCCGCCGCATCGGTGCGAAAATCTCCCGATGTTCCCGAGCGTACGCCGCGGTGGCTCTGGGCGCGGCCGGCTCGCCGTAATCACAATCGGCGGACGGGTCCGGCGCGGCGGGGAAAATCTCCGCGAGCAACTGTAACGACGCTTCGATGTCCAGCCGCAGGATCGCTGCCTCCAGCACCGGACGGGTCACGCCGTGGCGCGGCGAGAAGTCGGAAATGTCAGTCGCCAGCAGCCAGATCCGATGGATCAGCGAAAGCCGCAGCGCATGCAGCAGGATTTCCCGCGTCGCCATGTGCGGTGCATCCGGCCACGCCACACGCAACGCCAGATGATCGGCGGAAATCCGGCGGAACATCGATTGCGCGGCAGCCCAGATGTCCAGCCGCTCCAGCGCGCGAGCCACCGACACCAGCGCCTCCCGCCGGCCCGGCAGCCGCGTATGCGCGGCCTGGTCGAGCCATGTCCCAGGATCCAATGTCGCGATCACCGCGCGCAGCACATCAATGTTCGAATGCGCCAGACCATGCGACGCCAGGTCCAGCGCGCGATGGAATCGCCGGCTGTTAGCCTTCATGTCGGCGAATGTCTCGGGATGCCGCGCCGCCGCCGCGCCCAGTCCTTGCAGGGTGTTCGCGCACCAGCCGAGTTGTTGCAGAATCGCGTTGTTCGGAATGGCCCGCAACTCGCGCGGATGCCGAATGCGCGCGGCGCTCGTCACACCATCCGCCTGCCGCGCCGCCGGCCGCGAACCTGTTCTATCAAGTAACGCTGGGCCGAACGCACCAAGTATCGCGCCGTAGCCGGTGTCCTCCACCAGAGCTTCCATGCCGGCGCGGACCGTGGCGAAGAAGTCGGCCGAGAAGTCGGGCGCGGCATAAACCGGATCCTCAATCGGGCCGGTGGCGGGGTGATAGGTCTGCTCGGCAATGCGGGTTATGGTGGCGGAGGCCAATTCCGCTGTGCCGAACAGCAAATATCCGTCGCCACCTTGGACCGCGCTTTCCTCCCGCACCGCCAGTCCCGCGCGGTTCAACGCCTGACGGGACGCGGTCGGCGACAGGTATTTCAGCCGGTCGGACAAACTGCCGGGATGCGCGCCGCGGCCGATGCTCTCACCGTGCGTGTCGAACAGAATTACTTCGACGTCGGAAATATTGTGCTTCGCGAGTGTTTCTCCGATCTTCAGGCGTAACCTTTCGATCAGGTAACTGGCTGCCAGTTGGCCAACGTAACGTCCGGAATCGGAATAACCGAATTGCAGCGCCAACCGCCCGGTGGTTTTCAGGTACTCGCGGTAATGCGGGCTGCGCAGCGCCTCATCCAGCACGGTCGCGCCATGTTCCAGCGCCGAGGCGGTTTCGAACAGCGGGCTGATCTCGATCTGCTTCTCAATGCCGAACAGCTTCGCCAGCCACAGCGCGGCGAGCAGCGTGTAACCCGTCTCCGTCTCGGCGATCAGGAAACGCACCGGGACCGAACTATCCACGTGCTTGACGATCTGCGCCACGGTCATCATCAGCTTCGCGGCGGAGGCCTGCTCGGCCAGCAGCGCGCCGAAATCCACCGGAATGGGCCGCACCGTGTCCAGCGCGGCGTTGATCGCGGAGAACAGCGCACGACGATGCGCCGGGTCCTCGGGCGGATCGGCGATGCCCAGACGCTGGCGGATGACGTTATGAAGCTGCGCGGCATTCAGCCGCGTATGCGTGTGCGCCAGCGCCAGGCCGTGCGACACGAGGCCGGCGCGAGCGACGGTCAGCTTCAGCTTCTCCTCGGCGCCCGCGGCGGCGATCGCGGCGTCGAACAGCGGCAGCAATGGCTCCGGCGAGGTCATCGCCTTGTCACGCCCGCCGATCAGAGCGTGTGCGAAAGCGGCGACTTTCGGCGGGTCGTGCGAGTCCGGGCAGGCTTCAATTTGCGTGGTGACCGCGTCGAGCGCATCCGCCACCCTTGCCGCCAGTGCGTCGTCGTTCGCCACCTGGGCGTGCAGCCGGGCGAGTTGCAGCCGCTTCATCTCCAGCCGCAGCCGCAGCGTGTCCCACCAACCGATGTCGGTGCGCCCGTCGGTGTCGTAGCCGACCCAACTGGACAGAATGATCGGCCGCGGCGTGAGCTCGGTCCAGCGATCCGGCCAGGCGGACCGGGCGACCTCGATCAGTGCGGTATTGAACCGATCGATCGCGTCCCGTCCGTTGGCGATCGCTTCGGCCGCCTGGGCGAATTCTTCCGCCAGCGTGATCGGCGGCGGGCGGTGCGATTGAGCGGCCGCCGTGGGCCGGCCGCTGGCCCGCTCGGCGAGGGCGTGGCCAACATCACGCGGCATCGCAAACGTCGGATGCGCGGTGAATACGGCTGCGAAACGAGACCGCTCCACCAGCGCGCGGTATTCGGCCCAACGAACCGGGGAGTCGTTGGGGTCGGGACGCAGCAGAGTTTGGGCGAGGCGAGCGAGGGTGGCGTCATTTTCTCGCTGATCCACGCCTCCGACATAGGTGGCGAGCCGGTCTGCCCGCGCGGCGAACGCGGCATCGCGAAGGTAACGGATCAGTCCGGCGATGGCGTCCTCGGTCAGGCCGCCCTGGTCGATGCGGCGGGTGATGGCGAGGGCGACCAACAGGACGGGGTTGCCGAACGGGTCTTCCTCCACGCGGGCGCCCAGTCGCGCGGTGAGGTCCAGGAGTTCCTGGGCGAGAAGGGCGGCCGGGTCCGGAGGTGGGACGTCGGGCATACGGGGAGAATGGCAAGACTTGTGCGGTGCAGCAAGGGGGTAATGCCGCTTTTCTTCTTGGTCCCGTTACTACCCAGGTAGGCGGGCTTCGCCCGACGCTTGACCCGCGAGTTGAGGCATGAGTCGCGTCGGGGCATGAGTCAAGCTCCCCATGTCGCCGCCGCCAACGGATTCGGATTCGCACGAAGCTGCCGCCCCGCTCCCATCCGACCCAGCGTCGCTGGAAGCGGTCATCGTGACGCGGCAGGCACTGATCGCGGAGCTACGAGTCGGTATTGCCGAACTGGAACGCCAGCCTGGGCTGAACAGCGGCAATAGTGGCAAGCCGCCGTCGAGTGACGGTCTGAAGAAGCAGTGGGCCCGCATCAGCAGCCTTCGCGAACGTTCACGTTTCGATCCCCCCGGTTTCGATCTGGCGCGGGCGTTCCGCTGGCGCGGCGTGTATACTCCCCGTCTTCCAACGGTTGACCC
>CALFNB010000536.1 GCA_937902425.1 uncultured Acetobacteraceae bacterium
TCCCGTGCGTCGCACCCCGCGCGCGAGGCAGTGCGCATGGTGCGGGGCCCGGCCCGAGGGTCCAGGGACCCATGCGGGACAGCAATACGGGCCGCTTTCCGCGCGGCCGCGGCGGGTCGGCTCAAGGCCGAGCATGACCGTCAGTGTGATATCGGCCGGCGGAGCCCTTGCACGCTCACCGCTGCCGTGGCGCGGGACGCTGCCGCTGGGCACATACTCATGCCGTTGGGCGCCAGGTCCTTCACCGCAGCGTAAGCCACAAGCTCGTCCATCGACCGCAAGGCGTTCATTTCATTGATAATCTGGCCGGCGCGCGGGCAAAACTCGGTGCCCTGTATGTTGGCCTGTTGGGACATCACATTCACCAGCTCGGTGGAGAAGGTGTCCTTCCTGCCCTGACCCGCCCCGCCATAAATCCGGCGGAAGTAGGTCATTACCTCACGTTCGTTGGCCTGTAGCTCGGGTTGGAAGCGAACGATGAAATTTTTGTTGTAGTCCTGATCGCGGCCGCACTTCGTCGCCAACAGGATCATCTGGGTGCGCAGCGCCAGGACCTCATAAGCCGACTGATCCGCCACGGAGCCGCACGCCGGAGCCGCGGCCACTGGTATGGCGGACGCCGCCAGAGTGCAGCCGACAAAGGCGGCAAGGAACTGAAACAACCGTCGCATCGGGAATCCTCTCGTTGGTCGAGAGAGCGATAGCCCATGGCGGAAGCCGGTGCAAAGCAGGCCCCCGGGGTCGGCCCATGGGGATCAGCTCAAACCCGGTACGACGATCGAGCAAGCCGCGTCCGGCCGGCCATAGATGAAAAAATCGGCGAAGGATGTCTCATGCGGAGAGGCCGGATCGAATGGGTATGGGTTCGGCAGATGCGCCAGCAACCGCCAGTCAGGTTCCGTGGCGGCGACCTGATCGGTGAACCGCCGGTGACGGACATGCGCGGACGACCAGGCCACGTTCAGATTGCTGGCATAAATCACAACGAAACGCGTGGCCCATGCGAACAGCGTCCGCATGGCGGCGGCGAACACGTGGTCCTCGATCAGGTGGTAAATGACATCCAGCGACAACGTCATGTCGGCGGGGGAGACCGTCCGCAACTCGCCAGGCGTGACGAACCGGCGTCCCGGAAAGCGCGCGGCGCAGCGCGCCAAAGCAGATGGCGACACATCGACCCCGACATAGTCCGCGGGAAGCTCCAGCAAGGCGAGCAGCGAGGCATCGCCACACCCGGCGTCGATCACGCTTTGAATGTTGTTTGCCACGACGAACCGATTGATCGTCTCCGCCTTGAACCGTGCCAGACGGCCAACGGATCCCATCCCCGATGTGCCGCCCTCGCGGTAGCGCGCCTCCCAGTAATCGCCTGACGAGAAAGGGATTGGCCCGGCCATGATTGATGCTCCCGGTGATGCTGCGAGTGCGTGGATGATGCGCATCGAAGTATTGACGGACCGTTGAGGATGGACGCCGCCAATGGCGAAAAGGAGCCACGCGAACCGAGGCGCCACCGGCGAGGTGCGCTGAAAATCCGGGACGAGACACGGGCGGTCTTCTAAATCGGCCGCACCGCCGGTAAGTTAACCTCCGGTTAAGGAGGGCGCACTCATGGACGATGTTTCCCCGATCTCCGACGTCCTGATGGACTCGGACAGGCGCCATTTGATCCATCCATTGCATCACCCGAAGGATCACGCCAACGCGAAGCTCTTCACCCGGGGCGTCGGTGCGATGCTCTATGCATCCGATGGCCGCGAATACATCGACGGCCTCTCCGCGCTGTGGAACGTCAACATCGGGCATGGGCGGAAGGAACTCGCCGCCGCCGCCGCCGCGCAGATGGAGAAACTTGCCTACGCCTCGGCCTATGCCGGATTTTCCAACGAACCGGCGATCCGGCTGGCGGAGCGCATCGTCGGGCTGGCCTATAGCAACATGGCGGCGGCCTATTTCACCACCAGCGGCGCTGAATCCAACGAGAGCGCGTTCAAGTTCGCCCGCTATTACTGGAAGCGGATGGGCAAGCCGGACAAGGTTAAGATCATCTCCCGCCGCTATGGCTACCACGGCGTCACCATGGCGGCGATGAGCGCCACCAGCCTGCCCGGCTACCAGAAAATGTTCGGCCCTCTTGTGCCCGAGTTCTTCCAGGTCGCCCCGCCGTACCCGTATCGCTGGCCGGGCAATGGCGACGCGGGCGTCGGAGCCGCCGACGCGGTCGAGGAAGCGATCAATGCCCATGGCGCGGACACCATCGCGGCGATCATCTGCGAGCCGGTGATGGGCGCGGGCGGGGTGATCGTCCCGCCGCCGACCTATTTCCCTCGCCTGCGGGAGATTTGCGACCGCCACAACGTGCTGCTGATCGCCGATGAGGTCATCACCGGCTTCGGCCGCACCGGCAAGTGGTTCGCTCTCGGCCACTGGGGCATCGAGCCCGACCTGATGTCGTTCGCCAAAGGCGTCACCAGCGGCTACCTGCCTCTGGGCGGCGTGCTGGTCTCGAAGCGCATCCATCAGGCGATCGAGGACGCGCCGATGGACGAGAAATTCATGCACGCCGCGACCTATTCCGGGCATCCGGTGTGCTGCGCCGTGGGCCTCGCCAACATCGACATCATCGAGCGGGACGGCCTGGTCGAGCGCGCCCAGGTGCAGGGGGACCGGTTCCGGAAGGGGCTGGAGACGCTGGCGTCGCTACCCGTGGTGGGCGAGGTGCGCGGGATCGGCATGCTGGCGGCCATCGAACTCGTCGAGGACAAGGGCAGCAAGAAGCCGGCTGCCGGTCTGGGTGGCAAGGTGGTGGCCGAGGCCGGCAAACGCGGCTTGATCATGCGCCAGCGCGGTGCTTCCGATGGCCCGCCGGTGAGTGGCGACTCACTGTGCCTCGCGCCGCCGCTGATGACGCCGGAGGCGACGCTGGACCGGATTGTTCAAATTGTCGGGGAGTCGATCGAGGCGGCGACGGGCTGATCCATCGCCGGCGCCGCGTCGGACCCCCAAACCGGCGGAACAAGCAACTTGCGGCCCTCGCGCGTCATGGCCCGGCCTCATCCGGATGGCACCCAGCACGAATATCGCCATCGAAGTCGCCACCGGGCGTGGGGCGGGTGACCATCCCTGTAACCAGATCGAGGGTCAGGGGGAAATGCCGTGGCTCGAAGGTGGAGAGGGCGCGGACAGGGATTTCAGGGTGCCTGGGATGCGCCGTGCCGGCGGCGTCGATCGCCGCCCAGGCGAATGCCGTCATCCGCCAACAATATTTGCGGTTCAGCGCCAAAAACCAAATCACTCGCGCTCGTCGGGAAAATACTGATTTAGCAGAATTTCCGGGTCGGGAGAATAGATGTCCTCTCGGCGTCGTAGCAGTAGGTGAACGTGCCATCAAACGTCAGATTGCGGTCGCCGTGATAGGTCGGCGTCACCGAACCGACGGCCAAGATGTCGCTTCTCAAGCCCGGCTTTCATCGAAAGAAATGGGCCGCCTATGCTCACTCCTGGCACCAACAAAGTCGCTCTCAAACCCCCTGTCTTCAGACAACGCTACCGGAGAAGATACGAATGTACCATCTGCATATCCTGATTTCGCCAGAGAGATGATATGACCAAGATATCCGAATATCCTATGCTGCGCGCGAAGATTCACACCATCCGGGCAAACAACCGAAACAGTTCACAAATTCTTGTATGAATGTTACAAGGGGTTTGTTGGATAATACGAAGCTATAAAGATTAACGCCCGCCTCTCATCGTCATTCAATTTATGCTTCGTTATATCAGGCTCCAGCCGTAATTTGCGATCCATTCCAAGAATTACGTTGTGCATGTGGACAGGCAAAGGCGCAATGGAATCGATGCCGCACCGCGTCTCACTCGTTCCGGGATTCCCCAGGCCCGTTCTACGATCAAATTCCACCTTGATCTGGTGAGTCACCGTCCTGGCATTAATGGTAGCGTCTGTTACAGACTCAACCAGGCAGATCAGACTTGCCCCATTAGGGCACTGAGCATGAAAGATATCCCCCACCACCAGTTTATTGATCGCGCTTGCCCGATCGACCATCGTGCCTACCTCCGGTTACCGGCGCTTCTTACTATGGCTCTCTCAAGAACGGGGTGACAATTTGCAATTGCTCACCGGCCGGTAAGCCACCGGAGCCCGTATAAAGAATGATGCACTCCTGGCATAGGATACGGCCCCCTCCCAGATAAGCGCCCGTCGCTCCGTAACTCCCACCATTTTGACATCCGCTGGACCCGAGCCCCTGGCATTCCAGGCCGGTCGCGGCGGCAATTTGAAAATTGGCGCCAGCCACGGATTTCTGCGCTGGTAGACCGAACGCGGCTGTATCTTGAGATGTGATCACGATATCGTTCGTCTGAGCGAATAACGAGACGAGGTCCGAACTTAGCTGTTGCGACGGCTCTTATCGGCTACTCCTGCACTCACTACGAATTCAGGCATGTTACGGTGATCGGCGTGTCGATAACCACGGCAGTTAAAAGATCCACTATTGAGGCCAAATTGTCGGGGAGCGATGCCAATGTTGTTCCGAGACTCGAATTTAAATCCAAATATCCTTCTCTTTGCCATCCGGGCCAATAATTCTGTGTTTTTGAGGATATTCATCGACCGTCACTGTTCCCCCAGATGTCTCAATTATATGCACAAGCTGGGGGTCGATCGCGGGTGCTCCGTCACCCGAGTAGTTCGGCCAGAAACACAGGATTTCCATCGTAGCGTCATTTTTTTCAAGCAGTCCTGGTAGATCTTCCCGGGGCAGAGCAAGGCGAGAAATGAGATATCTGATGTGAGCATCGAGCGTTTTATCTTGGATCGCCAGTCGGCTTGAACAGCCCCACACCCCAGTCCGGCCGGGATGACTGCTGATGCGACCCGATGGGGTATTGAACGGCTTTCCCTTGACAACAGATATGTCCGGTTCAATCGCAAAATACTTTGTCCAGACACCTGGTTCCACATGGTCGCCGAAGATGGAACACGTTACATGAGCAACGGGCCTGGCTCTCTCATCAGGAAGGTTATGGCGCGAAATCATGGATATTTCCTATTAGGTCGCCGTCAAAATATACGTCTCCATTGTCATGGAAAATTACGTTATCGGACGGGGACAAACCATAGAATGGTTTGAACACGTGGAGCATTTCCTCAAAGGTATTTCGATCGTACCCAAGCGTTTTTGCCGCGTAATCTGGGTTACTGGTGGAGGCTGCAAGCTGAATGTTCCCATTCATCGCGGGGGAATTCGATCGGGTACTGTCATTGGAGGAGTTAGTCAAACCACCCCCCACTGCTGACGCGGACGGAGTCAACCTGGCCAGGTGCACCGGCGATAGCGTCGCTGGCGAGCCGGTATCTTTCCCCGGCGCGGCGCTTGCATCTCCATCCCCTGCGCCGGCATCGGTCGCCGTCTTGCTCGCCGCCCTCGCGAACCGCCCGAATGGCTGCTTTACCGCGTCGTCAAAGTACCCTGGCTGGCGGTATGACCCGATCCGCGGCCTGGCCTCGGCAGGTAGAACCGAGCCGCCCTGACGATCTTCATCCGACTTCGCCACAATCTCAGGCGACTGCTTCACCGCGGGATCGCCGCCATCCCGGCCGGTTGACAACTGACCTGGGATCGCTTTCGACGATGGAGGTGCACCCCAGAGCCGTCGCCGGCCGGCCCGTTCCCGACGCCCGAGGTTCGATCATGTTGCCCGTCCGGGGGAGTTTCGTCGTCCCCGCCAAGTCGTCCCCGCGCATTGCCATCCTGGCCGGCAGGCGCCTGGCCACCCTGAGCAGCGTCCGCATCGCCACCCTGCGCGGCCGGCCTCTGATCGGGGTGCCATTCCGCGCGAATGTCGCCGAGGAAGCTCATCCCGGCATTGTCGCAGGTGATGATCCCGGTCGCCGGATCGAGAGTCGCCGGGAAATGCAGTGGATCGAAAACGGAACTGAACTCCGGCGGCGGCAGTTCGCGCTCAGGCACAAAAACCGCGCGAATCACCAAATGTTTGGCCCGGGAGAAGGGCGGTCAGGCGTATCGGACAACGGAGTACTCTTTCGTTCGTATTATGTTCTTATACCGCGGCCCGATTTCGCGCCAACTGGTTTCACCGATCCCGTGCCTCGCGTGCCACCGCTTCGCTTCGAGAGCGTGAGTGGGCGAACCCAGACGGCCCCACGCGAGGCACACAGGGCCCCGCCCGACCGGGGTCTTGAACCGGCGAAAACCGCCCCTATATCAGTCTCACAGCGTGAGAGAGCTTTTGCTCCGCGCTGTGTGACGTTTCCCCCCCAAACTTGGCGGTGCCTTCGGGCACCGCCTTTTTGTTTCCGTCCGGCGTGGTTCGTTATTACCATCCAGGCTGGAGGCCGCCGCCATGATCCACCCCATTCCGACCCTCGATCACGTCGTGATCAATGTCCGTGATCGCATCGATGAGGGGGCCGCGACATATCGCCGGCTCGGCTTCACGCTGACCGAACGGGGCTATCACACGCTGGGATCGATGAACCATCTGGCGATGTTCGGCACGGATTACCTCGAATTAATCGCCGCCCCTCCGGGCAGCACGAGCCGGCCGGAGATCATGCAAGCGCCGGAAGGGCTCAACAGCCTGGTATTCGGCACCGAGGATTCCGCCGCGACTTATGCCGCGATGCAGCAGGCCGGAGTGCCGGTGTTCCCGCCCGGCGAGTTCTCCCGGCCCGTCGCTTTGCCGGAAGGCACGCGTGACGCGGTATTCCGGACCGTGCGGCTGATGCCCGGTACGGTGACGGCGGGTCGATTATATTTTTGTCATCATTTCACCCGCGACCTGGTCTGGCGGGATGAGTGGCGGCATCATGGGAATGGCGTGACCGGGATCGCCCGCGCCGTCATCGCGGCCCGCGATCCGCCCGATCTCGGCGCGTTGTTCGGCCGCATGTTCGGCACCGACGCGATGCGGCCCATCTCCGGCGGCCTGACGTTGACCGTCGGCGTGTCCCGGTTCGACGTGGTCACCCCGGATGCCCTGCGCGCCGAGTTCGGTGACGCGGCTCCCGATGGTGGCGGGCGGGACAGCTACATGGCTGCGCTGGAGTTTCGCACCCGGTCGGTGGATGCCGCCTGGCAGGTCATGCGGCGAGGCGAGGTGTCCGGCGCACGCCGGGACAATGACCGGGTCATCGTGCCCGCCATCGAGGCGTTCGGCGCGACATTGGCGTTTTGTCTTTGAACCGTCACGCGTTAGCCTGATCCATCCGCCCAGGAGAGACACGCGCATGCCGACCGACTCGCCACTGACGACTTACCTCGCGCATCTGGAACGCGGCGAACTGGCCTACCAGTTCAGTCCATCCGCGGGCGGCGCGGTGTTCTACCCCCGGGTGATCGCGCCCAAAACCGGCAAAGCCGATCTGGAATGGCGGGTCAGCAAGGGTCTCGGCACCGTCCACGCGACCACCGTCGTGCACCCACAGCAGGGCGAGCCGTATAACGTCGCGCTGATCGACGTCGACGAGGGGTTCCGGATGATGAGCCGGGTCGAGGATATCCCCCCAACCGAGGTCCGCATCGGCATGCGAGTGAAATTCCGCACCCACAAAGCCGAGGGTGACGAACCGCCTTACCCGGTCTTCACTCCGGCGGAGTCCGCGCCATGAACGGTCTGACCCGAGGCTCGGCCGCGATCATCGGCGCCGCCGAATCCGACATCGGCGCGGTCGCCGCGTTGATGTCGCCGATTGATCTGATGGCGCAAGGGGTCCACCGGGCCCTGGAAGATGCCGGCCTCGCGCTTTCGGATGTCGATGGCGTGTTTTGCGCGACGTCACAGGCGCGCACGTCGGCCATGTCGCTGGTGGAATATCTCGGATTGCCCGACGCCTATACCGATTCCACGATCGTCGGTGGCTCGTCGTTTGAAATTCACGTGGCGCACGCGCAGGCCGCTCTGGCCGCCGGACTTTGTTCGGTGGCCGTCGTCGCTTATGGCAGCACGCAACGAACGGTCGGCCGGCGCGGCGCGAGTCCGCGGGAGTACAATCCGTACGAGACGCCGTTCAAGCCATTCCTGCCCGCGTCCGCGTACGCCATGGCGGCGAATCGGCACATGCATGAATTCGGCACGACACGCGAACACATGGCCGAGGTCGCGGTCGCGGCGCGTGCGTGGGCGCTGCTGAACCCGGCGGCCTGGGAGAAGAAACCGCTGTCCATCGCGGATGTGCTGAACGCGCGGCCGATCAGCGATCCGTTCACCGTGCGGGATATTTGCCTTGTCACCGACGGCGGCGGCGCGATCGTCATGGTTGGGGCGGATCGCGCGCGCGCGATGGGCGCGAAGGCGGTTTACGTACTGGGCTGCGGTCAGTCGATCACCCATGCGACGATCACCTCGATGCCTGATTTGACCCACACCGGAGCGATCCAGTCCGGCGCTCAGGCCTATCGAATGGCCGGCATGCGGGCGGCCGACATCAACGTGCTGGCGCTGTATGACGCGTTCACGATCAATACGATTCTGTTCCTGGAAGATCTCGGCTTCTGCCCGAAAGGCGAGGGCGGACGTTTTGTTTCCGGCGGCCATATCGGGCCCAAGGGCGGGCTGGCGGTGAACACCAACGGCGGCGGGCTGTCATATTGCCATCCCGGCATGTACGGCTTGTTCCTGCTGATCGAGGCGGTGCGGCAATTGCGTGGCGAATGCGGCGCGCGGCAGGTGCCGCGGGCGAACACCGCGATCGTGCAGGGCAACGGCGGCGTTCTGTCCGCTCAGGCAACGGTCATCCTGGGTAACGCGTCAACCTTGTAGGCGGGAGAATCCGGGATGCCCGGTCGTGTCGAAATGAAGCTCGCCGAACTTGGCATCAGTCTGCCGACGCCGATGCCGCCGATCGCGAATTACGTGCCTTACGTGATCACCGGCAACCTTGTCGCGGTGTCGGGGCAGGTGCCCGCGATCGACGGCAAGATCGCGATTACCGGGAAAGTCAGTTGGGGCGTCTCGGTCGAGCAGGCGAAAGACGCGGCGCGACTTTGTTTCATCAACGTGCTGGTGCACCTGAAGGCGGCGTGCGGCGGCGATCTCGACCGCGTGAAGCGCGTCGTGCGTCTCGGCGGCTTCGTCGCCGCGCCGTCGGACTTCAATCAGCATGCACTGGTGATGAACGGCGCCTCCGACCTCGCGGTCGCGGTGTTTGGCGAGGCCGGCCGTCACGCGAGGACCACGATCGGCGTGCCGTCGCTGCCCGCCGACGCGGCGGTCGAGGTCGAGGGGTTGTTCGAAATCGACCAGGAGCCACGCCATGCCTGACGATGCTGCCACCACGCTGACCATGAGTCTGCATGCCGCGATCAAGGAGATTGATCCGGCCGACTGGGATGCCTGCGCCGGTGACGGCAATCCGTTCGTCAGTCACGCATTCTTGAGCGTGGTCGAGGACAGCGGTTCGGCGAACGCGCGCACCGGCTGGGTGCCGCGGCACGCGGTGCTGCGCAATGAGGCCGGAACGGTGGTGGCGGTCGCGCCGATTTACGCCAAGTCCCACAGCTATGGCGAATATGTGTTCGACCATGGTTGGGCCAACGCGTTGGAGCGTGTCGGCGAACGCTATTACCCGAAGCTGCAGGTCGCGGTGCCATTCAGTCCCGTTCCGGGTCCGCGATTATTGCGCCGGCCGGGCACCGGGGTATCGATCGGGGTGTTGGCCAGCGCGTTGGAACAGGCGTGCCAGGCACACGATCTTTCATCGGTGCATGTGACATTCTGCCAGGAAGACGAATGGCGCGGCCTGGGTGAGGCCGGGTGGCTGTGCCGCATGGGCATGCAATTCCACTGGGAGAACGAAGGCTACAAGGACTTCGACGATTTCCTCGGCGCATTGTCGTCTCGCAAGCGGAAGGTGCTGCGGCGGGAGCGCCGCGACGCGAATGCCGCCGGATTGACGTTCAGCGCGCTGTCAGGTGCTGAGATCACCGAGCGGCACTGGGACGCGTTTTTTCGTTTCTACCACTCAACGGTCGATCGCAAATGGGGTTCGGCTTATCTGACCCGGAAGTTCTTTTCCTTGCTGGGTGAGCGGCTCGGCGACCGTGTCGTGCTGATGTATGCTGAACATAATGGAAAGCCGGTCGCGGGCGCGTTGAACCTCGCGGGGTCCGAGGCGCTGTTCGGGCGGAACTGGGGCTGCATCGGCGACTGGCCCTTCCTGCACTTCGAACTCTGCTATTATCGCGCCATCGACTGGGCTATCGCGCACGGCCTGAAACGCGTCGAGGCGGGCGCCCAGGGACGGCATAAAATTCAACGTGGGTATTTGCCGAAGCCGACGTATTCCGCGCACTGGATCGCGCATTCGGGTCTGCGGCGCGCCGTCGGCAACTTTGTCGATGAGGAACGCGCGGGGATTGAATACGATATAAAACGCCTGGCGGAAGAGTCGCCATTCCGGAAGGGCGGTGAGGACTGAACGGCTCCCGCTTTTTCACGGAGAGAGTCATGCGCCGCTCCTGGTTAATCATCGTCACGGTGTTCCTGCTTTTTGCTCAGTCGCCGGACGTCTCGGTCGCGGATCAAAAAATCAGCCCCGAAGTAAGGCAGGCAGCAGGTCAGCTCGCCGTGGCGATGGGCACCGCGGACCTGATGCGCCAGACACTGGACCTTATCGGTAATCAGATCGTGGCCGCGATAAATAACCAAAGCTCGGCAGCGAATGGGCGCACGGCAGTCGATGAAATAATCATGCCGGAACTCAGCAAGGGCTCCGATGAGATGACCGCACTGATTGGCGACGTTTACGCGTCGCATTTCAGTCTTGAAGAACTCAACAAGCTCCGCGCGTTTTATGAAACGCCATTGGGTCGAAAAACGGCGCGCGAGATGCCGATGATCATCGCGGAGGCCGATAGGGTGGGGGACGCGTGGGGAGAAAAGACGATTCTGGAGATCTTTAAGGAACGTGCCGAAGATCTACGCGCGCCTGGCGTCGCCCTCCCCAGGTAACTCGGTGCGCGTCACGGCTTTGGCGATACCGCGCTCCCGAGCACGTCCGAATTGACGACGTTCATGGGTGCGCCCGCATCGTACGCGATGATCTGGTTGAAGATATCGGTGAACTGCAGTTCGTATTCATCGCGTGACACGTAGCCGATATGCGGCGTGCAGATCACGTTGTCCATCGTCAGCAGCGGATGCGTGGGATCGGTGACCGGTTCCTCCTCGAATACGTCGACGGCGGCCATGCCCGGCCGTCCGGCGCGTAAAGCCGCCTCCAAAGCGCCCGGCACGATCAGGCCCGCACGGCTGGTGTTGACCAGGATCGCACTCGGCTTCATCCGGCCGAGATCGTCGGCACTGACGACACCGCGCGTTGCGGAATACAGCCGCAGGTGCAACGATATTACGTCGCTCTTGGTGAAAAACGTCTCTTTGCCTGCCGCCGTCCCATAACCATCGGCGCGGGCGCGTTCCAGCGAGTCCGGGCTCGACCAGACCAGCACATTCATGCCGAACGCCCGTCCGTATCCCGCGACGGCCGTCCCAATCCGCCCATAGCCGAAAATCCCCAACGTCTTGCCGCGTAACGTCGTGCCGACGCCAATCTGCCAACGCCCGGTTTTCAGCGCCGCCACCTGTTGCGGCAGTTGCCGCGCGGCGGCCAGGGTCAGGGCCCAGGTAAGCTCGGCCGCGGCGTAGGAGGGGGTGCCGGCATGCTGGTCCGATGACACAATAATGCCGAGGCGGGTGCAGGCGGGGATGTCGATATGCGGATACACGCTCCGTTGGCTGATCAGCCGCAGCCTGGGCAAACGGTCCAGCAACGGCGCCTGGATTTTCGTGCGTTCCCGGATCAACACCAGTGCTTCAGTGTCCTTCAGCCGCTCCGCGAGCACAGCGTCGTCCTGGACGTGATCGTTCCAGATCGTGACGTCATGCCCGGCGAGCTTGCTGAAACAAGGCAATGTGCGAACGGTATTGAAATAATCATCGAGGATCGCGATTTTCATGGATGGATTTCCTTGCACCAACCGACTTCAAAACCATAATGCCCGGGTCGTTATCGGTGCTCAAGAGTCCGCACGACCGTAAGTGGTGCGGGCAGATGGCGATCCTCTGGTCACGCCCTACAAGATTCACACATCTCGAATTCAGATGTCCGTCGTTGGTGTTCATCGGTTGGTTTGGCGACCGAAAGAAAGCAAGGCCTTAACACGGAGAAGACAGGGAAAAGGCACGGATTCTCACGGAAAGGCAAGAGTTTTGGATGCTTCGAGCGGTGTATGATCGAAGCGCCACGCTGTCTTCTCCCTGAAAATCCGTGCCTTTTCCCTGTCTTCTCCGTGTTAAAAAAACTTACTCGCCGAGGTTCTGGCGCCACCGTCCCAACACCGGAGTATAGTGACGGTTCAGCCCCGAGGATGACGAAGAATGTGAACCGAACCATGACATCGTCTCGACCTTAATCAACAACCCACCGACGAAACAATTCAAGATCGATATTCCCGCCACTGATCACCAACCCAACGCGCTTCCCCGCCATCGTCTCACGTTCCCGCAGCAGCGCGGCGAGCGGCGCGGCCCCGGCGCCTTCGGTCAGGTTATGCGTATCGGTCCAGTACGCCCGGATCGCCGCCCCGATCTCCGCATCCGACACGCGAACGATACGCGACACGCCACGCCGAATGATTTCGAACGCCTCGGGGTCCGGTTGGCGCACCGCCATCCCGTCCGCCAGCGTATCGGCCCGGTTCAGCACCACGACGTGGCCCGCCGCCAGTGACCGAGCGTAACAATCGGCGCCCGTGCTTTGCACGCCGATGATCTCGGTGCGCAACCCCAACAGATCCCGCGTGAAGATCGCCCCGCAAATGCCGGAACCCAGTCCGATCGGCACATACAGCGCGTCCAGTTCCGGCGCACCACGGAACAGTTCCAGCGAGTATGTGGCAACTCCCTTGACCAGATCGGGCGCGAACGACGGCGCGAATTCCAGCCCGCGTTCAACCGCGAGCCGACCTGCCGCTTCCCGCGCCGCCTCGAAATCCGCGCCGTGCTCGATCAACGTCGCGCCAAACGCCCGCATCGCCGCGTTCTTTTCGGTACTGTTACCATATGGCACGACAATCGTTACTGGAACGCCATAACGCCGGCCGGCCCAGGCGAGGGACTGGCCGTGATTGCCGCGGGTGGCGGAGATGATGCCGGCCACCTCAGGCCGTTCCCGCTTCAGACGCTCCGCGTACAGCAGCCCTCCGCGGAGTTTGAACGCACCGGTCGGCGTGTGATTTTCGTGCTTGACCCAGACCTCGGCGCCACACCGCGCCGCGAGCAACGGCCATGCGTATTGCGGCGTGCCGGGAAAATTTTCGTGCACGAGGCGTGTCGCGGCCTCAAGGTCCGGCAGCGAAAACATGGGGACCGGCACTCCAGAAAATGACCGAGCCACCACACCCGGAGGAGACAACCCCCGGGGTGGGACTCGCCGTTCCCCTCAGGGTCAGGCGAGCTTCAGATTTGTCGCCGCGGCCTTGCCGCGTTCCATCGCGATATCGAAGCTTACCGTCTGTCCGTCATTCAGTCCCTTCAGGCCGGCGGCCTGAACGGCGGTGATATGAACGAACACGTCTTTGCCGCCATCCTGAGGCATGATGAACCCATATCCCTTGGTGGCATTAAACCACTTCACGGTTCCCTGGGCCATGGTGTGGTCTCTCCCCTCATTTTTCGTTACGCGAGCTTGAGGTTCGTGGCCGCGGTTTTACCGCGCTCCGTCGTTACCTCGTATGAAAGCGCCTGACCCTCGTTCAGGCCTCTCAATCCGGCGGCCTGCACCGCCGTGATGTGAACGAACACATCTCTGCCGCCGTCGGACGGCATGATGAATCCGAACCCTTTTGTGGCATTGAACCACTTGACCGTGCCGCTAGCCATAGCCTTGTCACTCTCCGTTGCCACCGCGCGACATAGCGCGGTTTATGAACAACCGGGCCTTTGGATATCTTGAAGGCGCCCGACAGACGGAGTGCGACAGCGGGAAGCGCGGCAAGGCAAGCCAAAATACGATTGCAACGCTTAGTTGACGCAGAAAGCGACGGTTGTGTCAACGATGCTTGCGTGAAGTTTACGGCGCACGTCCCACCATGTGCGAAAGCCTTCCGAACCGGCGGCGATGTAAACCAACCATGCGATACCAAACGGTGTCTCTGTCGCAATAACGAAATTCTTCATGCTGTTTTAATCGTCGCCCAATAAAAAAAGAGCGGGCCTCGCGACCCGCTCCTTTCCCGGCTCGAAAGCCGATATCAGAAGTCCATGTCACCCATGCCGCCGCCCATGCCGCCACCCGGGGGCATGCCGCCGGCCGCCTTCTTCTCCGGCCGCTCGGCGATCATCGCTTCCGTCGTCACCAGCAGACCGGCGACCGAGGCCGCGTCCTGTAGCGCCGTACGGACGACCTTCGTCGGGTCGATGATGCCGGCCTTCACCAGGTCCTTGAACTCACCGGACTGGGCGTCGAAGCCGAAGTTGTAATCGTCCTTCTCCAGCGTCTTGCCGGCGATCACCGCACCGTCTTCGCCGGCGTTCTCGGCGATCTGCCGCAGCGGGGTCTGGATCGCCTTGCGAACGATCTCGATCCCGAAGCGCTGGTCGTCGTTGTCGGCCTTCAGCTTGGACAGGATCAACGAAGCCCGCGCCAGAGCGACACCGCCGCCCGGAACGATGCCTTCCTCAACCGCCGCGCGGGTCGCGTGCAGGCTGTCGTCAACGCGATCCTTACGCTCCTTCACCTCGACCTCGGTGCTGCCACCGACGCGAATGACCGCGACGCCGCCGGCCAGCTTCGCCAGACGCTCTTGCAGCTTCTCGCGGTCGTAGTCCGAGGTGGTCTCCTCGATCTGCGCCCGGATCTGACCGCAACGGCCCTGGATGTCGGCCTTCTTGCCGGAGCCTTCGACGATCGTGGTGTTTTCCTTCTCGATCAGGATCTTCTTGGCCTTGCCGAGGTCGGTGATCTTCACGTTCTCGAGCTTGATGCCAAGGTCCTCGCTGATCACGGTGCCGCCGGTCAGGATCGCGATGTCTTCCAGCATCGCCTTGCGGCGATCGCCAAAGCCCGGCGCCTTCACGGCCGCGACCTTCAATCCGCCGCGGAGCTTGTTCACCACCAGGGTCGCGAGCGCTTCGCCCTCGACGTCCTCGGCGATGATCACCAGCGGACGGCCGGACTGCACGATGCTTTCCAGCAGCGGCAGCATCGGCTGCAGGCCGGACAGCTTCTTCTCATGGATCAGGATGTATGGCTGATCCATCTCGGCGATCATCTTCTCCGCGTTCGTAATGAAGTACGGGGAGACGTAGCCGCGATCGAACTGCATGCCTTCAACGACGTCGAGCTCGGTCTGGATGCCCTTGGCTTCCTCAACCGTGATCACGCCCTCGTTGCCGACTTTCTGCATCGCATCGGAGATCATCTTGCCGATCTCCGTCTCACCATTCGCCGCGATCGCGCCAACCTGGGCGGTCTCGGCCGGCGTGGTGATCTTGCGGCTGCGCTTCTTCAGCTCGTCCACGACGGCCGAGACCGCCTTGTCGATGCCGCGCTTCAGATCCATCGGGTTCATGCCGGCGGCAACCGCCTTGGAGCCCTCGCGCACGATCGCCTGAGCGAGCACCGTGGCGGTGGTGGTGCCGTCGCCCGCGATGTCGTTGGTCTTGCTGGCGACTTCGCGCACCATCTGGGCGCCCATGTTCTCGAACTTATCGGCCAGTTCGATTTCCTTGGCGACGGTCACGCCGTCCTTGGTGATCCGCGGCGCGCCGAAGCTCTTGTCGAGCACGACGTTGCGGCCCTTCGGACCAAGCGTCACTTTCACGGCATCAGCGAGGATGTCGACGCCACGCAGCATGCGTGCACGCGCATCACCGCCAAAACGTACGTCTTTGGCAGCCATATGTTCGGTTCCTTTACGTTAGTCGGGCACGTCAGTCGGAGTTGTCGACCGCCAGTCAGGCGGCTTTCTTCTTCGCGGCGGTCACCGGGATGATGCCCATGATGTCGGATTCCTTCATGATCAGAAGGTCCTCACCGTTCAGCTTCACTTCGGTGCCCGACCACTTGCCGAACAGAATCCGGTCGCCGGCCTTGACGTCCAGCGGCACCAGCGCGCCGGCTTCGTTACGGGCACCAGGGCCCGCCGCGATAACCTCGCCTTCCATCGGCTTCTCTTTGGCGGTGTCGGGGATGATGATGCCACCAGCGGTTTTCTCCTCGGCGTCGAGCCGGCGGACCACCACGCGGTCATGCAATGGGCGGAAAGACATTCGTATCGCTCCTGAGTTGATCTCAGCCAGAGTGACGGTGAGCTGGCACACGCGCGATCGTGATCCCGGCGGTTATGCCGGGAGCGGCCGTTCGGCGGTTGCTAGCACTCCCTCATTGAGAGTGCCAGCGATCTAGTGAACTGGCGCGCCAGTGTCAAGGGATCGGCAGCACTTGCGTCTGACGAGTGCCAAGCTATTGAAATGACGTCATTTTTGCATTGCAAAACAATGAATTTCGCTGGCATGCTTTGGCTCCCACGGGCGGAAATGTCACGTCCGGGTCAAGGTTCACTCCATTTCCGGGAAAAGGGTCGCACGACATGGGCCACGCCGTCATTATCAAGGACTACCGCCTGACCACCGCTGAAATCCTGTATCGCCTGCCGGACCACCCGGAGATTTTGCAGAGCTACATTTGGCAGGCCATGGACATCGCGCCCGACTATCCGGAACTGCGAAAGTTCCTTTCGTTCTGGGACCGGGAACTGGAAGGAAAATTGCATTCGGTGCGGGTCACGGCCAATCCGGTGGTGCGCACGGGACGCGTGCGGCACGCCAACGTGATGCAAACCATGCACTGATAATCTCGTTACCAACGGTGTCACCACGGTGGTCCTGAACGCCGGTTCGGGACTATGATTGATGGATGCCGTTCGACGACCGCGATTTCCCTGATCTGCCCAAGGGTGACCGGGCGACCTCACCCCGTTCGCGACGGATGGTCGCGATCTGGCTATACTGTGTCGCTGGCATGATCCTCGTCATGATCGCCCTGGGCGGGGCGACCAGGCTGACCGGATCCGGATTGTCGATCATGGAGTGGGCGCCGATCATGGGTGCCATTCCGCCATTGACCGACACGGAGTGGCACCGCCTCTACGCGCTCTATCAGCAAATTCCGCAGTACGATCTGGTGAACAACGGGTTCGGCCTCGCCGGGTTCAAGCGCATCTTCTGGTTGGAGTGGACCCATCGGCTCTGGGGCAGGCTGATCGGCGCCGCTTTCTTTATCCCGCTAATATGGCTCGCGGTGACCGGGCGGCTGGAACGCCGTCTGCTGCCCAGGCTGTTGGGGTTTTTTGTATTGGGCGGGCTGCAGGGGGCGATCGGATGGTTCATGGTGGAATCGGGGTTCTTCCCCGATGCGACCGCGGTGGCGCCGGTGCGGCTCGTCGCCCATCTCACGCTCGCAGTTATATTGTACGTTACCGTACTTTGGACGGCGCTTTCGCTGTTTCCTCCGGGTCCCAGGATGGGTGAGGCCGGGCCCGTCCTGAAATTCTTTGCCTGGGCGACAACCGGGCTGGTCGCGTTGACCATCGCGGCGGGCGGGTTCGTCGCCGGGCTGCATGCGGGCCTCGTCTACAACACGTTTCCGTGGATGGACGGGCGGCTGGTGCCGGAGGGGTACGCTGATCTGCGACCGTTCGCGCGCAATTTGATCGCCGGTATTCCGGCGGTGCAGTTCGATCATCGTGTGCTGGCGACCCTGACATTGCTATCGGCGTCCGGGTTGGTGATCGCGGCGTGGCCGTACCGCGACCGGCTTGGCTGGCGCATGGGGTTCGTTGCCGCCGCCGTCCTCGCGCAGTACGCCCTGGGGGTGGCCACACTGCTGCTGGTCGTGCCCGCTGGCCTGGCGATGCTGCATCAGATTGGTGCCACGATCTTGCTCACCGCGGTGTTGTTGGTGGTCCATGCGCTACGTTATGCCCGGGGCAAATCCCCAACGAGTCCCGCTCGGGCGGTTCCCCGCCCCGGCCATGGTCATCCCCGCCATGGTCAAACATCACCGGGCACCCCATTTTACGGGTCAATGACGTCATCAGCCGCCGAGGATCCCAAACCATGACCCCGCTCGCCGCCACCGACCGGTTGTTTTTCGAACGCCACGACTCGGAACTGGATCAGGACACCGCGGCGCGCATCGTCGCCGACGCGCTGAAATCCAACGATGATGGAGAACTGTTCCTCGAATACCGCGAAAGCGAGATGATCAGCCTCGACGACGGGCGCATTCGTTCCGCCGGGTTCGACACCACCCTGGGATTTGGCCTGCGTGCGGTGGCGGGCGAGGCGACCGGCTTCGCGCACGCCGCCGAATTGTCCGAGCCGGCGTTGCGCCGGGCCGCCACCAGCGTTTCGGCGATCGCCGACGGGTATTCCGGCACCATGGCCGAGCCGCCCAGACAGACCAACGCCAGGCTGTATTCCGAGGCGAATCCCCTGGGTCAGGCGGGCTTCTCCGTCCGTACCGGCGTCCTGGCGGAGATCGACGCCTACGCGCGCGGCAAGGACAAGCGAATCGTGCAGGTCATGGCGTCGCTCGGCGGCGAATGGCAGGCGGTGCAGATCCTGCGTGGCGACGGCACGCGGGTGGCCGATCTGCGTCCGCTCGTGCGGTTGAACGTCTCGGTTGTCGTCGAGCAGGATGGTCGCCGCGAGACCGGCACGTTCGGCACCGGCGGCCGGTTCGGCTACGACGCGGTGACGGCCCCGTCGGCGTGGCGCGCGGCGGTCGACGAGGCGTTGCGCCAGGCGCTGGTCAATCTCGACTCGCGGCCCGCTCCGGCGGGCGAGATGGAGGTCGTGCTCGGTTCCGGCTGGCCCGGCATCCTGCTACATGAGGCGATCGGGCACGGCCTGGAGGGTGACTTCAATCGCAAGAAGACCTCGGCGTTTTCGGGCCTGCTGGGACAGCGGATCGCGGTGCCGGGCGTAACGGTCGTGGACGACGGCACGATGCCCGACCGTCGCGGCAGTCTGACGGTCGATGATGAGGGCACACCAACCAGCCGCACCGTGCTGATCGATGACGGGGTCCTGGTCAACTTTCTGCAGGACCGGTTGAACGCGCGGCTGATGAACATGCAGCCAACCGGAAACGGCCGCCGCCAGTCCCACGCGCACGCGCCGATGCCGCGCATGACCAACACCGTGATGCTGGGTGGCCCGCACACTCCGGACGAAATGATCCGCTCCGTGAAACGCGGCCTCTACGCGGTGAATTTTGGCGGTGGGCAGGTGGACATCACGTCCGGCAAATTCGTGTTCTCGGCGAGCGAGGCCTATCTCATTGAGGACGGCAAGGTCACCGCGCCGGTCAAGGGTGCGACATTGATCGGCAACGGGCCGGACGCGCTGACCAAGGTGATGATGGTCGGTAACGACATGGCGCTGGATCCGGGTGTTGGCACCTGCGGCAAATCGGGCCAGGGCGTGCCGGTTGGCGTTGGCCAGCCCACGCTGAAATTATCCGGTCTGACAGTCGGGGGCACCGCCGCCTGAATCTGCCGCGGCGCCTGCCTCTGAGGCGGGCAAGTGTTGAGGATGTTTTTCGGCGGGCAGGGAGGCCTGTCCGAAATCGCGACGATTTGGCGGTCACTCTTCGCCGCATGCGATTCCGCTCATTAACACAAGTAAAAGACCATTAATTAACGCTCGAATACAATCGTGAGTTATACCGTTCGGGGCTGTTAAGGCGGCCGATGAATATAGACTTGGCTACTTTCACGATTTTACGCAACTATAACGTCAAAAAAACGATAAAAAATCCTCAAAGATGCAATATCTGTAGCAAGCCGGAAGTGAAAACAGTAATTCACCCTGCGGTAACAATTTATTTACTTGTTAGAGAGGTAAAAGACATGTCCGCACTCATCTCTACTTCCTCGAATCCCACAATCGCCGACAGCGGCAAGGT
>CALFNB010000537.1 GCA_937902425.1 uncultured Acetobacteraceae bacterium
GCACGAAGACCGCGCGCACGACCAAGATGTTTGGGCCCGGGGAACGGGGATTGGACGCATCAGACAACGGAACGCTCCTGAATTCAGGTCCCGTTCTTATTCTCCAGCCCGGTTTCGCGCCAACAGGTTTCAGTTGTCCGCCGCCGCCTCGCGCACCTCATGGCTACCCCGGTGCGGCAACGCCGCGACGCCCGCCGGCCAGAAGCGAACCCGAGGCGCGCACAGCGGATTCCTTTTGGCGCCTGACGTTGACCTCGCGAACTGGCCAGTGCCCGGAATTGCGGAAACGCGACACTCCGAGGGAAGGATTCGCGCAGCGAACCCCAGGGTCACAGCCCCGGTAGGTCGCTGTTCACGGTCCAGTGATTGAGTTCCGGCGGGCCGGTCGGGCAGAACCAGCACCCTGCCGCGTCAGGTGGCCCGGACGAACCGGGCCATGACGAAAGAGGTGGTGCCTGACCGCTACGACGGGTGCGACCCATCCAGCGGCGCTTTTGGCAGGTCAACGCCAATCCGTCGCGGCTCAGTCGGCGTCGGCACGATCATGTCGGTCGACGTTTCCGTCGGTTTCGGACCGAGCCAGCGTTGGATCGGCTGACCTGGCCGCACGATGCCCCGCGACTCGTCGGAGGCAGCGTGTTTGGCCGCCAACCGCGCCGCCTTCTTCGCCGCTTTCCATGTCTTGATATCGTCCATCGTGACGTAACCGTGGTGAGCGACGTCGATCTGGCCGAAGGATTTCGCGATCGACTTGTAGCCGGACGTCGCCTGATCAAGCGTCAGGTGCCCGTCATGGCTCGTGTTGGCGTCGGTGAAGTGGTCCGCGGCGCTCCGCCTGGCGTGGGAAGCGGCAGTGGGGGAATCGGCGGCGGGGGAAGCGGCGGCGGGTGGCGCGACCGATTGCGCGAGAGCCGGCGCACCGATCAATGGAAACAGCAACAAAGCGTGGAGCAGGCGCATGGGGTGACCTCCTGGGCGAGCAGTCGACCCGGGGAACCTGGCGTCCTGACCTTAACGTTGGGTGAATCCGGAAGCCTTATCGCGAAATTTTTTCGCGGATGACCTGGATCGCCAGCTCGACCCCCGCGCGGTCCACGTCCAGATGGGTGCACGCGCGCACGCGATACTTCCCGACGGTGGAGACCTGGACGCCATCCCGGCGGATGCGCTCGGCCAGTTCATCGGCCGTCACACCGGCGCCGCGCGTATCGAAGAACACCAGGTTGGTCTCGGGCTCCTCCACGATCAGTCCGGGAACCTGCGCCAGGCCGCGGGCGAGGATACGCGCGTTCGCGTGATCCTCGGCGAGGCGGTCGATATTGTGCTCCAACGCATAGGTGCAGGCAGCGGCGCAGATCCCCGCCTGACGCAACGACCCGCCCAGACGCTGTTTCCACCGCCAGGCCTCGTCGATGAAGGACCCCGAGCCGCACAACACCGCCCCGAGCGGCGCACCCAGTCCCTTGGTGAAGTCGAGCCATACGGAGTCGCATTTCGCGACCATTTCGTGCGCGGGCACGCCGGAGGCGACGACGGCATTCATCAACCGGGCGCCATCCATGTGTGTGCGCATCCCGGCCTCATGCGCCGTGTCCATGACCGCGTTCAGCTTATCCAACGGCCACACGGAGCCGCCGCCGGAATTGGCGGTTTGCTCCACCTCCAGCAGGGTTTGCGGCGGGGCATTGCGGCGTGGTTCGCGCAAGGCGGCACGGATGGTTTCGGAGTTGAACTGTCCTCGCTCGCCCTTCAATCCCAGCACGACCGCGCCGGTCAGCGCTCCGGGGCCGCCGCCCTCATTGGCGATGATGTGCGACAACTCGTGCGCCAGGATTTCGTCGCCCGCCCGGCAATGGGTCAGGATCGCGATCTGATTGCACATCGTGCCGGAGGGCAGGAACATCGCCGCCTCCTTGCCCAGCAAGGCGGCCATTCGATCGCAGAGCTCATGGATCGCGGGGTCGTCGCCGTGCTGCTCGTCGCCGACGTCCGCCGCCATCATCGCCGCCTTCATTCCGGGCGACGGTTTGGTCTGCGTGTCGGAATAGAGGTTCACCCGCAACGGCGGCAGCGCGGGGTCCATACGAGGCGGGGCGTAGATGGGGGAGAATGCCATTGGGGCGGGCTCCGGTCAGGGTGCGGGCGGCTTCGGCGGACCGTAAACCGCGATCGCCCGCTTATGGAAGGCGGCGACCATGCGGCGGACCGCCTCATTGAACACGACACCGATGGCGGCCTGCAGAATGCGGCTGTTGAATTCGAAATCGACGAAGAAATCGACCTCGGTGCCCCTGGCGTGCGGCAGGAACAGCCAGTGGTTGTTGAGATATTTGAACGGCCCCTTGGTGTACTGCACATCGATCCGGTCCGGGCGAGAGGGGACCACCCGGCTGCTGAACGATTCGCGGAACGGACCGTAGCCGATGGTCAGGTCGGCGACGACCTCTCGGTCGGTGCGTGAACGTACCCGGGCGGCGACGCACCACGGCAGGAACTCGGGATATTTCGCGCAGTCGACAACGAGGTCGAAAAGCTGCTCCGGCTGGTATGGCAGGATCTGCTTCTCGGCGTGGGTGGGCATCAGCGAGCGGCGCGCAGGGCCGCGAAATCCTCGTCCGCGTGGTACGAACTGCGGGTCAGCGGGCTGGCCGACACCAGGCGGAAGCCTTTGGCGCGGGCGAGGGCGGCGTACTCGGCGAATTCCTCGGGTGTAACGAAGGCCTCGATGGCGGCGTGCTTGACCGTCGGTTGCAGGTATTGGCCGATGGTCAGGAAATCGACGTCGGCGATGCGCAGATCGTCCATCACCTGCATGATCTCGGTGCGGGATTCGCCGAGACCGACCATGAGGCCGGATTTGGTGAAGATCGACGGATCGCGGCGCTTCACCTGATCGAGCAGACGCAGCGACTGGTAATACCGTGCGCCAGGCCGGATCGTCGGGTAAAGCCGCGGCACGGTTTCCAGGTTGTGGTTGAAGACGTCGGGGCGGGCATCGGCGACGATCTCCATGGCGCCGGGTTTGCGCAGAAAGTCGGGCGTCAGGACCTCGATCGTGGTGTTGGGCGCGGCGGCGCGGAGGGCGGCGATGGTGGCGGCGAAATGGGCGGCGCCGCCATCGTCCAGGTCGTCGCGGTCGACACTGGTGACGACAACATGGCGCAGGCCGAGTTTGGCGACCGCGTCGGCGACCCGGGCCGGTTCATCGGGATCGAGCGGGCCTGGCATGCCGGTGGCGACGTTGCAGAACGAGCAGGCGCGCGTGCAGGTATCGCCCATGATCATCATCGTGGCGTGGCGCTGCGCCCAGCACTCGCCGATGTTGGGACAGGCGGCTTCCTCGCAGACGGTGGTCAGGCGGTTCTCGCGCAGCAGGGCGCGGGTTTGATGATAGACCGGATGGGTGGGCGCTTTGACGCGGATCCAGGCGGGTTTGCGCTGGATCGGATTGTCCGGGCGGTTCGCCTTCTCCGGATGCCGAAGCGACGAACGGAGGCGGTGATCGATGACGATGTGCGTTGCCATGGTGAGGAGACAAGTGGCGGTTGGGGGGTGGCGGCGTCAAGGCGGGCGGTGGTGGCCGCTCGCTGGTCAGCGGAATCGCGGCACGGGAGTTGCCCCAGGGGAGTTGTCATGCGCGGTGGAATATGCCAGAGATATCTCAATACCAGGAGGAAAACGATGACCCATGCAATCCTTGGGCGGTGGGGTAAAAATCTCGCCGTTCGCCTGCCTCACGGGGTCGCCAGCGAACTTCGTCTGCATGAAGGCGAACGGGTCGAAGTCGTGTCCGGCCCGGACCAGATCATCATCCGGCGTGCCAAACCCCACTACACATCGGACGAACTGTTCGCTGGCAAGTCCCCTTCAGAGTGGCGGACGATCTATTCCAATGCGCACGAATGGGGACTGGATCACGGTCAGGAAATCGTTGACGAATGATCGAGCGGGCCTGGCAGCCGGACGCCGGGGACCTGATCTGGACAGATTTCAACGCCGCGAATGACGTGCGCCTGGGCGGCCGGCGGCCGGCTTTGGTCGTCTCCGCGAAGGCCTTCACCGCCAATACCGGGCTTGCGGTCGTATGTCCCATAACCTCCCGCGTTCGGCGATTGCCCACGAGTGTCGTCCTGCCGCCCGGACTTCCGATCGCCGGTGAGATCCTGGTAACCCACATTCGCAGCATTGATACGCTGGCCCGACCGGTCATTTATGCCGGCGTGTCGATCGGTGCGCCGACCACCGATGAGGTTCGTGCGAAGCTGGCGGCGCTGATCTCAATTTAGCATCGCGCCACGATCATCGGACCGCACGACATCGCCAGCCACGCTTGTCCTGGTGTTGTTCGCACGTGGCGGGAAATTCGGCGCATCGTTCCAACAAGCCGGATATTTGAGGCGACCGGCCAATACCGTGACGCCCGCGATCGTACCAACATGACATTCCTCGGGATCGGGTTGGTCGACTTTTCCTGGTGCCCTCCGGTGATCCGCGAGAGGGCGCGTCAACGGAGCGTGTTCAATGGCACGCTCCGTCGCGGCTGACCCTACGAGGGCGCACCCTCGATCACGCCGCCGAACAACTCCCAGGTCTTGCCATTCCATTTCTCCAGTTGCATCGCGCGGACCGGATGATGATTGGTCGGGCTGGTGTTGATCTTCAGGCCCGGCAGCAGCACGGGAATTTCCAGGTCATGCAGGTTGTTCGCCTGCTTCATGATGTTCTCGCGGGAGAAGTCGGCTTCGCACTGCTTCAACACCTGCAGGATGGTTTTGCTGAAGCCGTAGGCGACGACGTAGTTGTTGTCTGACTGGTCGGCCCCGGCCATGTATTTGTTCATGAAGTCACGCCATTCCTTCATGCCGGGATCGTTGGCCCAGGTTGGGTCCGATGGATCTTTGACGTACGCGCCACTGATGATGCCGATGCCGTTCTCCGGGCCGGCGGGGTTCATCACCGCGCCAACGGATATCGACACATTTGACATAATGAACATCGGTTTCCACGCGAGGTCATGCACCTTGCGGATCGCCTGCGCCGACATTTTAGGAAGCGCCGCGACCATCAGAACATCGGCTCCCGATGACTTCAGAATCTGCAGTTGGCTGTCGGCCGTTGGATCGGTGGCCTCATAGGTCGCGGTGGTCACGGTCTTGTCGAATTTGTCGCCGAGCACATCCTTGAAGCCGAGGAAGTAGTCCTTTCCGAAATCGTCGTTCTGATAAAGAATGGCGATCCTGGCGTCCGGTTTCTCTTTCAGAATGTATTTCGCGTAGATCTGTGCCTCGGTCCGGTAACTGGGCTGCCAGCCGATGGTCCAGGGATAGTCCTTCACATCGCCCCATTTGTCGGCGCCGGTCGCCAGGAACAGATGCGGCACATGCTTTTGGTTCATATAGCGCACGATCGCGCTGTTGGTCGGCGTGCCAAGGGTGGCGAAAGTGAAGGCGACGTTGTCTTCCTCCACCAGACGGCGGATCTGCTCCAGCGTTTTTGGCGGGCTGTAGGTGTCATCGAGCGAAATGTAATTGATCTTGTGGCCGGCGACGCCGCCCTGTTCGTTCACCATGCCGAAGAACGCGCTCTCCAGCTTGCCGAGCACGCCATAGGTCGACGCCGGGCCGCTGTACGGGCTGGTGTTGCCGATCTTGATCTCGGTCGCGGTGACACCCGGCGTGTCGGCCGAGCGCACCGCGCCGGTCGTCAGAATAACGGCCAGCGCACCCGCCGCCGCCAGTGCGAAACGCTTCATGCTGTGTTTCCCCTCGGTGTGCATTATGAGGGCGCTGTTTATACGGACCCCGGGAAATGGCAATCGCCGCGCGGGGCGGTTCTGGAGCCCCGTGTTGATCGCCGACCGATATGGCCGCATCAACCGTCATCCAGACAGCCAGCCCAGGATGATGCAATGAGCGGACCTCTCGCCGGAATTCGTATTCTCGACCTGACCACGGTCCAAATGGGCCCTTGGTGCACGCGTATCCTCGCCGATTTCGGTGCCGACGTGATCAAGGTCGAAGCGCCGGAGGGCGACTCCTCGCGCTATACCGGTGTGCCGCGGCATCGCGGCATGAGCGGCAGCTTCCAGCACAATGCGCGCGGCAAACGAGCCATCGCCATGGACCTGAAGCTGCCCCAGGCGCGCCAGGCGCTGCTGCGTCTGGTGCCGACCGTTGATGCGCTGGCATCCAACATCCGCCCGGCGGCACTGGCGCGCCTCGGGCTCGACTACGAGTCGGTGAAAGCGATCAATCCATCGATCGTTTATCTCAGCATGGTCGGCTACGGCGGCGGCGGGCGCTACGCCGGGAGGCCGGCGTACGACGATCTGATCCAGGCGGCGTCCGGCATCCCGATGCTGCTCCAACGATCCACCGGCCAGCCGCGCTATATTCCCATGGCGGCGATCGACCGCATCGTCGGGTCCGCCGCCGCCAACGCGCTGCTCGCGGCCTTGCTGTGCCGCGCGCGCACCGGCACGGGACAGCGGATCGAGGTGCCGATGTTCGAGACCATGGCTCAGTTCGTGCTGTCGGAGCATATGCAGGGACAGACGTTCGATCCGCCCACCGGTCCGGCGGGATATCCGCGCACCCTGTCGCCGCACCGCCGCCCATATGCGACCAAGGACGGCTTCATCGCCGTGCTGCCGTACAATGACGGCCAGTGGCGCCGGTTCTTCGAAGCTGTCGGAAAGTCGCACATTCTGGAAAGCGATCCTCGCTTCGCCGATATCGCCAGCCGGACCGCCAACATCGATTCGCTTTACGAAATGATCGGCGAGGAACTGAAGCATCGCACCACGGACGAATGGCTGGAACTACTGGAGCGCCACGACATTCCTTGCATCCGTCCGCACACACTCGAAACGCTGCTGGAGGATCCGCATCTCGCCGACGCCGGTTTCTTTCGTTGGGAGGACCATCCGTCCGAAGGCCGCATCCGTACCATGCGGGAGCCGAGCACATGGTCCGAAACGGTACCTCCCACCGGCCGCCTTGCCCCGCGACTGGGTCAGCATTCGCGGGAGATCCTGGCGGAGGCGGGGTTCGAGGAAACCGAGATCGACGGGTTGGTGGAGCGGAAGGCGGTGATGACCGAAAGATGACGATGGCGCCCGGCCGTCCGACTTAAACCGCGGTGAATCTTTCGCGGTCGATAAGCCCTTGCACCGATCGGAACAGGTCGTGACATTCCCATCGGAGTTCGACCCCCTTGCGGTTAATCGGTCCCGAGTACCGCCGGTCGTGCCGATGGACGACCGCCGCGTACCTGACCGCGAATGCCGGGCAGGCCTTGGTGAGAAGCTGGAATTCCACACCGGTTTCACTGCCCGAGTTCTTCGGGGCCGCGGCGGTGGCAGTCACGCCCTCCTTGAATATGCCGAGCAACTCGTCAGAACGCTTGTACCCCGCGAACAGGCCGTCCAACAGAAGGCTGCCGCCGTGTGGATTATCCATCCCAGCCGCGATGAATCCATTCCGGCGGTGCGTCAGCGCATCAGTGTACGGATTTCCGGTATCGGCCTTTGCCATATCGAGTTCGGCGGCGTCACCCAGCTTCAGCCGGATGTAAACTCCGCCGAACGCGACGGCCATGCCTTTGACGTAGCCATTGGGCGCGAAGCCTCGCCGTTTCCAATTGACCTACGCGGGATGCCCGGCCAGCGTGGTGATCAACGGAACTGGCGCCGTACGAACCAATCTTCTGTCCGCGTTCCACCGCATTTGGCCGCCCGGGCATCGAGGGCACGGCAACCTCAATCGTGATATCCATGAACTGGCCCCGGTGAGGTATGAGGCAGATCGCAAAATCAGCCACGAGAGTGATATCATTCAGTTCGCCCGGGCCATGCATGTGTGAAACCCGCTGGATACGCCAATGGCGGGAGGTTTTCCGTTGCGTATGCGATCCTGCCACGTTATGCTTCGACGAGTGTTGATACAGGCGGGGAGAACTATCATGGCGATGTATCCTGATCGTGACGGGGACTACATGATGACCGAACCGGGCTCGTTCGTACTTGACCGCAACAGAGACGTCGTGCGCATTATCATGCACCAGACCTGGGCTCCCCAAACACTCCATGACCAGGCGCCAATCAACTACCGTGAATGGACCAAAGCGACCCGGGCGGCTCATGCGGCGAAAGCGGACAGCCAGTACGGCGTATCCGCGCATTTCACCGTGGAATGGGACGGCCGGATTTTTCAGCACGTCGATACCAAGGACGGCGCCAAGGGCACGCGTGATTATGCTTACAACTCGATTCATATCGAGTTCGCCGCCAGAGATGAGCCGTTGACCAATGATCAGATTTTTTATGGCGCGGACCTGATGGCCTGGATCGCGAGCGAGCATCCGAACGTGCGGTTGATCACGGTCGGCAACAGCAACAAAGACCCCGGAGACAAGAAGCAGCAAGGGATCACATGCCATAGCTTCGTCGAGATCGTCGGGAAAGTTGACAACCCGAAACTGGATTGCCCAGGTGTGGCGATCGTCAACCAGATCAACACGGTGGCCGTGTTGGCTTCGGTGCGCGCCTTGATCCGCTGAGCGCTCGCGGCGGTATCTTGCCACCGCCCCCGAGACAGGGACGTGACACGGAGACAAACTGCGCTCAGGCTCGGACAACGTAACGAGGGCAGGAAAAAACCAATGGACACGATAGCCGAAGACACGCGCTTACCGGTCGATATCGACGCGCAACCCCTGGTCCAGGCGGCCGCCGCGATGCGGCCGATGCTCCGCGACTATCATGCGAAGATCGAGCGCGAGCAGCGCCTCCCGAAAGCCCTGTTCGAGCAATTGCACGCAGCCGGCTTCTACCGAATGGTGATCCCGCGCGCTCTGGGTGGCCTGCAGGTCGATCCGCTGACGTATCTGCGCGTCGTGGAACTGCTGGCCGAGGGTGTTGGCTCGGTTGGCTGGAACCTCGCCAACAACAGCATTGGACAGCTCGTTACGCTTGGGCTGCCGGACGAGGGCGTCCAGGAGATCCATGGGCAGGGCACCCCGTCGGTCATCGCTGGTACCGCCGTGCAGGGCGGCGGGCAGGCCGTGCCGGCCGAGGGTGGCTACCGCGTCAACGGGCATTGGACGTTTGGCAGCGGGTGCCAGGAGAGTTCCTGGATGCTGGGGAGCTTTCAGATCCTCGACAATGAGGGCCAGCCGCGCCGCCGCCCAGACGGTGGGTCACTCTACTGGCGGGGGGTGTTTCCGCGCGCGGAGGCGATGGTCGTGCCGGGAAGCTGGGACGTGGCGGGACTGCGCGGGACCGGCAGCTTCGACTGGACGGTTAAAGACGTCTTCCTGCCGGAGCGGCGGACGTGCCCTCATGTTGGCGTGCCGCTGGACAACCAGTGGTCGCGTTGGCCGGGGATCACCTACGCCTTGCCAAGCCAGTGCTGGGTCGGACCGCATCACAGCGCCGTGATCACCGGCATCGCCCGTGCCGGCATCGACGCGCTGATCGCGCTGGCGGTGGAGAAGACGCCGCGCGGCCGCGATTTCAGGCTGTGCGACAGCCCCCAGGTGCAGGAGGCTGTTGGGCGGGCCGATGCGACCCTGGACTCCGGGCGCGTCTATCGGAGCGCGATGATCACGGAGTTGTGGAATACGATCGCCGCCGGCGGAGAGACGACGTTACGGCAACGCGCCCGCTGCCGGTTGGCTTCGACCCACGCCGCCGATAGCGCGCGTGAGGCGATGGATCTGATGTACCGGCTCGGTGGCAGCACGTCGTTCAAACGCGAGAGCCGGTTGGCGGAGTGCTGGCGCGACCTGCACGTCGTTGGCCAGACCGTGACGGTTGGGCCGGAGTGGTATCCAATCGGAGGGCGGGCGCTTCTGGGCCTGGATCCGGGGACGCGCCTGCGATAGCCGGAGGCTGACGGCGCCATGGCGCCGTCATATCCAGAATGTTCCGGGGAGCCTGTCCCGTGCGCCGCGGAGACCGTCAGAAGTCCGCCCCGTTCCCGGCCACGCCGGTATTGGCCACGCCGGCTTTGGCCACCCCGGCTTTGGCACAGGGACAACGGCCATTGCGATTCATTCCGCAAGCTAACCTTTCCGTCCTCGATCCGGTATGGACCACGGCGATCACCGTCTACATATTTTCCGCCGACGAGGCATCCGGCGTTCCGAAATCATAGAACGACATAAAGATGTCTTTATATATTGCTTGACAGCGCGGTGCGCACGAGGCCACAAGGCGGCTTGTCGAGGTTCTCCGCGTCATGTCCGGCGTGGAGCTAAGAGGGAAGCCGGTGCATGCCGGCGCTGCCCCCGCAACTGTAAGCGGCGAGTGTCTGTCCATCTGCGTCACTGGGGTTCCTGAACCCTGGGAAGGCCGGACCGGCGCATTGACCCGTGAGCCAGGAGACCTGCCCCGACACATAACGTCCCCCGGCGGGGTGTCCGGTGAGGGTCGCCCGAATGCCGTCGGTGCTGACCGCGCGGCTGTCCGCGCGCACCTCTCCGAGGCCTCGCCCTAACAGGTAGAGGCTGCCATGACCGTCACCGTCGCCACCCTCGGCTTCCCTCGCATAGGCCCCAGACGCGAACTGAAGACCGCGCTCGAAAACCATTGGTCCGGAAAGATCGACGCCACGGCATTGCTCGCTGTCGCGGCGGAGCTTCGTGCTCAGACCTGGAAACGGCAACGCGACCTCGGCGCCACGGTGATCCCGTCCAATGATTTTTCACTTTACGATCACGTGCTCGACACCACCGCGATGGTGGGCGCGGTGCCGGCGATCTACGGCTGGACAGACAAACAGGTCGATCTGAAAACATATTTCGCCATGGCGCGTGGCGCTCAGGGGGGCACGGATGACGCCACGTGCGGGCACGGCCATGCTCATGCCGGCGAGGGTGCGCCAGCCGCCGAAATGACCAAATGGTTCGACACCAACTATCATTATTTGGTGCCGGAATTCACCGTCGATCAGACGTTTCGGCTGGCCTCCACGAAGGTCGTGGACGAGTATCTCGAAGCGAAAGCGCTGGGGATCGAAACCCGGCCGGTTTTGCTTGGACCTGTGACATATCTGCTTCTGGGCAAGGCGCGGGGCGCCGATTTCGATCCGCTGACCCTGCTGCCGCGTCTGCTCCCGGTCTACACGGAGACGCTGCGCGCGTTGGCGGGCGCAGGCGCGACATGGATACAGATCGATGAGCCCTGTCTGGTCATGGACCTGCCGGAGGCCGCACACGCAGCGTTTGCCCTTGCCTATGGCGAACTCGTGAAGGCGAGCCCCGGTCTTCGTCTGATGCTGACCACCTATTTCGGTGCAATGGGCGACAATCTGCAAACCGCTTTGGCGCTGCCGGTGCATGGTCTGCATGTCGACCTTGTGCGCGCGCCGGAGCAACTCGATGCCGTCCTCTCCGGTGCGCGTCCGGATCTCGTGCTGTCCCTGGGCGTGATCGACGGCCGTAACATCTGGAAAGCCGACCTCAACCGCATCCTCGATCGTATCGAGCCTTTCGTTGCCTCCGGCAGGCCGGTGATCGTCGCTCCGTCCTGCTCACTGCTGCACACGCCGATCGATCTCGCCCGGGAAAACGCTCTCGAGCCCGAAGTGAAAAACTGGCTGGCCTTCGCCGTGCAAAAGGTCGCCGAGCTCGCGGTGCTCGCGATGGCGTTGAATGAGGGGCGCGCGAGCGTGCGCCACGCTCTGGATGCCGCCTCGGCTTCCGTGGGATCGCGTCGCACCTCCGCCAAGATCAACGATCCCGCCGTCAGGGCTCGAACCGAAGCCGCCGATCCGTCACTGGCCCGCCGCCCATCCGCTTTCGAGATCAGGCGGAAAATTCAGCGCGATAAACTGAACCTCCCGCACTATCCCACGACGACGATCGGCTCGTTTCCGCAGACACCGGAGATACGGAAAGCGCGCGCCGATCATGGCAAGGGCGTGATCGACGACGCGGCCTATGACGTGTTCCTTCGCGAGGAAACCGCGCGCGCGGTGCACTGGCAGGAAAAGGTTGGCCTCGACGTGCTGGTCCATGGCGAGTTTGAGCGCAACGACATGGTGCAGTATTTCGGCGAGCAACTGTCTGGCTTCGCCTTCACGAATTATGCCTGGGTCCAGTCCTACGGCTCACGGTGCGTGCGGCCACCGATCATTTATGGCGACGTGTCGCGGCCACAACCCATGACCGTCGATTGGTGGCGATACGCGCAATCCCTGACCGACCGGCCGATGAAAGGCATGCTCACCGGCCCAGTCACGATCCTCAATTGGTCGTTCGTGCGCGACGATCAGCCACGCAGCGCGACCTGCCGCCAGCTCGCGTTCGCGATCCGCGACGAAGTGGTGGATCTGGAAAAGGCTGGCGCGCCGATCATCCAGATCGATGAAGCGGCGCTCCGTGAGGGTCTGCCGTTGCGGCATGGTGAATGGCAGGCCTACCTCGACTGGGCCGTCGAATGCTTCCGCGTCACCTCCTCCGGTGTGCGGGACGCGACGCAGATCCACACTCACATGTGTTACTCGGAGTTCAACGACATCATCGCCTCGATCGGCGCGATGGATGCTGATGTCATCTCGATCGAAACCGCTCGGTCGAAAATGGAGCTGCTCGATGCCTTCGCGGGATATCGCTATCCCGCCGAGATCGGGCCAGGCGTATACGACATTCACTCTCCCCGCGTGCCAGCGGTGGATGAAATGACGGCACTCCTCAAAGCGGCGTCGGGTCGTCTTCCGTCTGACCAGCTCTGGGTCAATCCCGATTGCGGCCTGAAAACCCGCAAGTGGCCGGAAGTCACGACGGCGATTGAAAACATGGTCGCGGCCGCGCGGGTCGCTCGCGCATAAGCGACGTTCATTGAAACTGCCTTCGAAATTTCGAAGGCAGTTTCTGACTGTTTCGCTGCTTCTCCCCCAAGAGACACAACCGGAAGCGGATCGTGACATGAGCGATATGATCGAAGCGCTTCCGACGCTGCGCCGCTGGCTCCGCGGTGAGAGGCTCGGGCCTCTGCCGGTGCGAGGAGCGGACCATGCGCCGCCTAAATTGTCGTTTGAATCTCTCTCGGGACATATTCCCCGCAGCTGGCTGCGTTCTTCTGATCTGCTTCCTTTCTACCACCAATACCCCGCAGCTTGCTGCGGGGATTTTTTATTTCTTCCCTCCCCGCACGGAGGCATTGGAACATCAGCTCTGGTCGTGCATCCGAAGGCGGGAGCCACTCGCGCCGCGTTTCGTGTCCGTCACCTATGGTGCCGGCGGAACCACTCAGGCCCGCACCCACGCGACCGTGGCGCGGCTGGTGCGGGAGACGAACCTCGTGCCGGCGGCCCACCTCACCTGCGTCGGCGCCACACGGGAAGAAGTGGATGCCGTCGCCCGCGACTATTGGAACGCCGGCGTTCGTCATATCGTCGCGCTACGCGGTGACGCCGCTCCCGGTACACCCTACGTGCCGCATCCCGGCGGATACGCTTACGCGGCCGATCTCGTGGCGGGGCTCACTCAAATCGGCGACTTCGAGATATCGGTCGCGGCCTACCCCGAGACCCATCCGACGGCCCAAAGCCCAGATAACGATCTGGACAATCTCAAACGCAAGCTCGATGCCGGTGCCACCCGCGCCATCACGCAGTATTTTTTCGATACCGCGACCTATCTCCGCTTCCTTGAGCGATGCCTCGCCGCCGGCATCACCGCTCCGATCGTGCCGGGCATCATGCCGGTTTCAAACTACGCTCAGGCGGCCAAATTCTCCGCCATGTGCGGCACGACCGTTCCGGAGTGGCTTGGCCACATGTTCGACGGTACCGAAGACGATCCGGAAATCCGTCGCATGGTCGCGACCGTGGTGGCGGCCGAACAGGTCCGCCTTCTCCAGGCCAACGGTGTCGACGAATTTCATTTCTACACGCTCAACCGGCCGGATCTGACCTATGCCATCGCGCACATTCTGGGGGTCAGGCCGCGAACATCAGCCTGACCTCACACGGGATGTTCTGACTACCCGGTCTTTTCCAGGTAACTCTGAAATAGGCCGACATGGATGAACGCTTCGTCCGAGGATCCGGGCCAAAGCTCTTCGGAGTGGAAGCGGACATCGTAAGTCGGCTCTTCCGTCACCTGCATGTTGTGTGCGGCGGCATCCACTCTTACGTGATCTACGATACGCTGTACGGCATCGACGGCAAGAATGAACCGCGGCCGCGAATGTGCGCCGGTCATGAGTTGTCGGCCGACCCCACTCCGCGAGATTGAGGTCGCGGGGATAAGGCCGCCGCCGACACCGCCAATGCCAATCCCCTGGGCGGCAACGGCATTGCCGCCAGTATTCCGGAGCACGTCTTTGCGTTACTCTCCCCGCCGCCAAAACCAAACGGAGAGGAACGCGATGCCAATCGTCGACGCTCAAATTCATACCTGGGGGACCGGCCTGCCAAGCAACCTCTCCCACTGGCAGATCACGCACTTCACCCCCGCGGAAGCCATCGCCCTGATGGACGAAGGCGGCGTCGATGCCGCCGTCATTCACCCGCCGGGCTGGGACCCTAACTCGACCGAAATGGCATTCGCGGCGGTCCGCGACTACCCGGGCCGGTTCGCGATCATGGGTTCGCTGCCGCTCGACCGGCCGGAGACCCGCGCGCGCATCGCCGGTTGGCGAGACCAACCAGGCATGCTCGGCCTGCGGTACACGTTCCTGCATGATCCCGCGCGCCAGTGGCTCAAAGATGGCACGATCGACTGGCTGTGGGCGGAAGCGGAAAAAGCCGGCGTCCCCATCGCCATGCTGGCGACCGATTCGCTGGAGGAGATCGCGAATATCGCCCAACGCCACCCCGCCCTCCGCCTGACCATCGATCACCTGGGCGGCCGAGGCGGCCTGACCACGCTGAAAGACGCCGCCGCGATGACCCACATGCCGGCGCTTCTCGCGCTGGCGAAGTTCCCCAACGTGGCGGTCAAAGCGACCGGCGCCCCAGGCTATTCCAGCGAAACGTATCCGTTTCGCTCAATGCACACATATCTGCGCCAGATCTTCGACGCTTTCGGCCCGAGCCGCATGTTCTGGGGCACGGACATTTCGAAAATGCCCTGCTCCTGGCGCCAGTGCGTGACGATGTTCACCGAGGAACTGTCGTGGCTCAACGACCAGGACAAGAGCCTCATCATGGGCGAGGCGTTGTGCGCCTGGTGGGGCTGGAACCGGCCCACCTGAAGTGCCGCGTCTGAACCGCTCGAACGCCACACACAACGAAGGAAACGTATCCGCATGAGCCAAACAACCAACACCAAGGGCAAACCGGTCGCCGTGGTCGTCGGCGCCACCTCCAAGTGGCAGTCGGATGGCCGCAATACTCTGCTGGCGCACGGCAAGCCCGTGAATGACAGCGACCTGCCGGTCGGCGTGCGCTGGGGCATCGGCGGCGCCTTGGCGCAGAAGTTCGCGAAGGAGGGGTTCTTCACCGTGCTGACGACCCGCACCGAGGCCAACGCCGCGGGACTGGCGGCGGCGATCCGGGAACAGGGCGGCGACTGCTCGATCGTCGAACTGGATCTCTCGTCGGAGGCGTCGGTTGCGAAGGCGTTCGCCACGATCCGTCGCGACGCCGGCGATCCGGAGGTGCTGATCTACAACGCGGGTTACCTGGAAGGCCGCGATCTGCCGCCTGACCAGGAGTTGCTCGAATACATACCGGTGGAGATGTTCGATACCGCGCAGCATATCGCCAGCCGGGGGCCGTTTCTCGTCGCCAAGGAAGTATTGCCGGCCATGCGGAAGAAGGGCGAGGGGTCGTTCTTTTTCTCCAACAACTCGAAATCGTTGCGTGGCAAGAAACGCTATACCGGCGAGTCGCTGTACTACCCGAGGGTCATGATGCGCACGCTGGCGCAGGTGCTGACCGAGGAGTACTCGGAACTCGGCGTGCACGTCGCCAACGTGGTGATCGACGGCACGATCGACTCGCCCGGCACACGGGCGATGCCGCGGATACAGAACCGGCCCGATCTGGTGATCAATCCGGTCAAGATCGCGGAGGCGTTCTGGTACCTGCATACGCAGGACCGGTCGTGCTGGACACACGAACTTCAACTCACGCCGTTCCCGACCAAGCCGAGCTACTGATAACCGGCTGAGCCGCTGCCTCCGCGTCGGTCTTCCGCTCGTTCCGCTCGTTCCGCTTGCGCGGGTTCGGGTCGAGGAACTGCTTGCGTTGCGGGATCGCGAACGGTGGCACCTCCACCGGTTCGTTGTCCTCGACCTGGGCGATCGCCTGCTCCAGGCTCATCTTGCGCGGCGGGATCAGCAGCATGGCGTCGTCCTCGCCCATGGCGCGGACGTTGGTCGGCTTCGTTTCCTTGATTGGGTTCACTTCCAGATCGTTGAGGCGGGCGGTCTCGCCCAGGATGATGCCCTGGTAGACTTTGTCGCCGGGGGAGACGAACAGGGTGCCGCGCTCCTGGATGGTGAACAGCGCGTAATGCACCGCCTCGCCGGGCTCGGTGGAGATCAGCGCGCCGGCGCGGCGGCCGTCGATCGGGCCATCGTCCGTCAACGACCGCGAGCCCGCGGCAAAATCACTTATTGGCGACAGGGCCGTTGCCGGCGGCATCCTCGAGTATCGTCACGATCGCATCTGCCTCTTCGGTTTCCGCACCAACCCGTATCGGGAATTCCCAATCAGGGAGTTCATTGCGAGTTTCCTTGATGCAACGACAAAGAATCAGCAACTCACCCCGGTTAAGAGTGACATTAAATTCGCCCGCGCCCGCTTTCACAGATTTCATGATCGGTGTTCCCTGTTTTCCTGCCGTGAGTGAGGTGATTCTGTCATCGGCGGCGGATTCGCAGCCAGTTGGTCTGTCTCACGCATACGCTGGGTTTCTCTGTGGTCGGTTCATCCACGGCCCGGTATTCCCATGAAACTCATGTGTTGCCCTCGGCATCCTTCCGTGAAGAACAGAAAAGTATGTCCAACATTGCCCTGACTTTATCACGTTCCGCACCAATCTTTGGTACAAATCCTGATAAATCAAAGCCGTTGCAAACTTCGTTCATGCATTGACAAATCAAATCAGACATACGAACCGCGCCTCGCCACCGAGCCCGGCGAACTCACCCGATCATCGTATGCTTCGCCAGGACCACGGCTTCAAGCGCAATTGTTTCAGTCCCGGCGTGGTTCATGGGATTCGCTGGCGCTCGCTGCCTCGCGATCGGCCGCGTCGTCGCCAGTTCTGAAACTGTCTCTCCGGTTCCATTCCGCACTTGTGCGGCGGCAGATCCACCGGTCGCGCCGGTGGATGACATCTGGGGTGAGCCGTCGGATGACGGACGGGAGGAGCCGGTGGATGACGGTATTGGCATGGGCGCGTACGAACGGCCGCATCCGCGTCAAAACCCAGGACTACGCCGCCGCCTCCGCCTCGACCTTCCGCTCGTTCCGCTTGCGCTGGTTCGGGTCGAGGAACCGTTTGCGCAGCCGGATCGCGAGCGGTGTCACCTCCACCAGTTCGTCGTCCTCGACGTAGGCGATCGCCTGCTCCAGGCTCATCTTGCGCGGCGGGATCAGCAGCATCGCGTCATCCTTGCCGGCGGCGCGGACGTTGGTCAGCTTCTTTTCCTTGATCGGATTTACTTCCATATCGTTGTCGCGGGCGGTCTCGCCCAGGATCATGCCCTGGTAGACTTTTTCGCCGGGGGAGACGAACAACACCCCGCGCTCCTGAATGTAGAACAGCGCGTAATGCACCGCCTCGCCCGGCTCGGTGGAGATCAGCGCGCCGGCGCGGCGGCCCTCGATCGGGCCCTTCCACGGGCCGTAGCCGGCGAACAGCCGGTTCATGATGCCGGTGCCGCGCGTGTCGGTCAGGAACTCGCCGTGGTAGCCGATCAGCCCGCGCGTCGGGATCTGGAACGTCAGCCGCACCTTGCCGCCGCCCGAGGGCCGCATGTCGTGCATCTCGCCCTTGCGGCGGCTGAGTTTCTCCACGACCACGCCGGCATAGGGCTCGTCGACATCGACCAGCGCCTCCTCCATCGGCTCCTCGCGCTCGCCGGTCTGTTCGTTGTGCCTTGTCAGCACTCGGGGGCGGCCGATGGTCAGTTCGAAGCCTTCCCGGCGCATCTGTTCAATCAGCACGCCGAGTTGCAGTTCGCCGCGCCCGGCGACCTCGAACGCGTCGGTCTCATTGGAAAGGGAGACCTTGATCGCGACGTTGCCCTCGGCCTCGCGGAACAGGCGTTCACGGATTTGGCGTGAGGTGACCTTCTTGCCCTCGCGGCCGGCCAGCGGGCCGTCATTGATCCGGAAGGTCATCGCCAGGGTCGGCGGATCGACCGGGATCGCCGGCAGCGGCGCCGTCAGGTTGGGAGCGCCGATCGTGTCCGGGATGGTGGCGTCCGACAGTCCGGCGACGGCGATGATGTCGCCGGCCTCGGCCTCCTCGACCGGCACACGATCCAGCCCGCGGAAGGTCAGCAGCTTGGTGAGGCGGCCGGTCTCGACCACGGTCCCATCGCCGCGCAGTACCTTCACCTGCATATTGATCTTGGCCGAGCCTTGCTCGATCCGGCCGGTCAGCACGCGGCCGAGGAAGTTGTCATACTCCAGGATGCTGGCGACCATGGCGAACGGCGCGTCGCGGTCGACCGTGGGCGGCGGCACGTGGCTGACGATCAGGTCGAACAGCGCGTTCAGGTTCTCGCGCGGACCGTCCAGGGTCGCGTCGGCCCAACCGTGGCGGCCGGAGGCATACAGCATCGGGAAATCAAGCTGGCTGTCCGACGCATCCAGCGCCGCGAACAGGTCGAACACTTCGGTGTGGACCTCGTCGGGGCGGGCGTCCTGGCGGTCGATCTTGTTGACCACGACGATCGGGTGAATGCCGCGCGCGAGGGCTTTGCCGACGACGAACTTGGTTTGCGGCAGCACGCCCTCGGCGGCGTCGACCAGCACGATGGCGCCGTCGACCATGTTCAGGATGCGTTCGACCTCACCGCCGAAATCGGCGTGGCCGGGGGTGTCGACGATGTTGATCCGCACGTCCTTCCAAAGCACGGAGGTGCATTTGGCGAGGATGGTGATGCCGCGTTCCTTCTCCAGTTCGTTGCGGTCCATCGCGCGCTCGGCGACATGCTGATGGTCCCGGAAGGTGCCGGATTGCGAAAGCAGCTTGTCGACGAGGGTGGTCTTGCCATGATCGACATGGGCGATGATGGCGACGTTGCGGATTTGCATAACGACCTTGGCGAAAAGTGGGGGGCAAAAGGGGGGAGTTGGATGGTGCGGCGCACACATAGTGCGGATACGTCCCAAATGACAGCCCCACCGTGGCAATGGCCGGTTTGCCTGCTATGCTTGATGCAACCGACACGGAGGGAACTGATAATGGTCATCGTGCAAATCAATTGCCGCCGCCCCGACATGCCCAAGGCGGAGTGGGAGGCGCGCTACACGCCGGAGCGTGCGACGCCGTTCCTTTCGGTTCCCGGACTGCGATGGAAAATCTGGCTGGACGGCTCGGATGAGCGCCGCGCGGGCGGGATTTATCTGTTCTCCGACCGGGCGGCGACCGAGGGCTACGCCAACGGTCCGATCGTCGCGCGGATGAAGGCCAATCCGGATATCGGCGAGCTGGATATCCGCGTGTTCGACGTGCGCCAGAACATGAGCGAGATCACACTGGCGCCGCTGTTGCCCCTGCCGTTGGCCGCCGAGTAGGGGCCCGCCATGACAGATTTGACGGGCCGCGTGGTGCTGGTCACCGGCGCGGCGGGCGGGATTGGCCAGGCGCTGTGCCGTGCCTTCGCCGCCGCGGGCATGCGGGTGGGCGTGTGCGACGTCAACTCGGCGGGGGCGGAGCGGCTGGCGGCCGAGCTTGGCGCCGACCGGGCGATCGCCGTCGAAGGCGACGTCGCGGACCCGGCGTCGTGTGAGCGAGCGGTCGCCGCCGTTGCCGGCCGGTACGGCGCGCTGCACGCTCTGGTCAACAACGCCGGTCTGGGGATGGGCATCATCCGCCAGGACCACATGACGAAGCCGGTGGAGATCGACGAGGTGTCGGTTGAAGTTTGGCATCGCTTCATCGACACCAACCTGAGCGGCGCCTTCCACATGGTGAAAGCCGCGATGCCGCATTTCCGCGCGGCGCGGAGCGGGCGGATCATCAACGTGACGACCAGCATGTTCACCATGCTGCGCCAGGGATTTTACCCGTACGGCGTGGCCAAAGCTGGGCTTGAGGCCTGGACCGCAAGCCTGGCGGGGGAACTGGATGGCTCGGGGATCACGGTGAACGTGGTGGTGCCGGGCGGCCCGACCGATACGCCGATGGTGCCGCCGGAAAGTGGCTACGATCGGGCGGCGCTGATCCGGCCGGCGCAGATGGTGCCGCCGATGCTGTATTTGTTCAGCGACCGGGCGGTTGGAGTGACCGGACGGCGGTTCGTCGCGGCGCATTGGGACCCGGAGTTGTCCGAGGAGCAGGCGGCGTACCGCGCGGGGGCACCGGCGGGGTGGCCGGATCTGGCGCGGAGTCCGGTTTGGCCGGGGGGACGGCCGGCGCGTTAGAATGGAGCGTTGGTTCGCGCTACTTGAACAATTGCAGGATCAGACCTGACCATTGTTCGCCGAGCACGAGGGTCTGAGTGGCGAGTTGCTGTCGAATCTGGAGCGATTGTAGATTGGCGCTGACCTTTCCCATGTCCGCAGCGGTTGTATTTCCGATGCTGAGGTTGAGGTCATCGGCGGATTGCGTCGCACGATCCTGCGCCTGCTGAAGGGAATTGACTGCGTTGCCAAGCGTTTGCGCCATGTCACCCGTCTTGCGCAACGCCGAGTTGAGTGTCGCGATGGCCCCCTCGGCCCCCACCCAGGGTGAGCTATCCATGAAAGGTATAACCGGGAGCGGAACCAACAGCCGGATTGCGCTCCCGTTTGGGATGTCGGCCAGCACTCCGGAGGACAGCGTGATGCCATATGTCGGAGGCGTTGTCGCTGGAATGATTGCTGCGACCGAGTCGATTGTCGTTCCCGTCGCGATCGCCGTGCTACTACCGAGGGGTTCAACGTAAAATGCCGGCTTCGTGGGATTGCTGCTCGTGTAAGCGTCGTACTCAGCTCGATCAGACAGCCAGATTGCGCCCACCAGTGAGGACGGCGGCGCACCGGTTGGCAGCGACAGTGAACCCACGCTGATCTGAGACGTTGCCGGCGGGACAATAACCGCTGCCGCCACATTCGCGCTCCCTGTCCCGATTGTCATCGGAAAGGACGAGCGTAAATTTTGTACGGAAGCCACCAGCCCGACGTTATTGCCAGCGATGCTCAGTGTCGTGCCGAGCGATGACGCGGTGAACCTGGTCTCAAATTTCGCTGCATACATCGCCGTTTGCAGAGCTGTGACCGCGTCGCTCAGGCTGAATCCCACCGACAGAGGCACCGGAATCGTATGATCCTCATGCGTGATGTTGCCGGCGAGATCAGGCTGGACATTGGAGTCTGTGCTGGTATTCGAAGCGGATGCGTCCGTGAACACGAATGTCCAGCGTTGGCCAGGATATTGGGGCGATTCCACGGAGCCGTTGTTAGGGTTCGTATTGTCGTAGTTCGCGGTTTGCACTTCGACCTGAACAGGCGGCGACGCCGTGCTGATGTTCTGCACCGACAGAGAAGATAAATTCAGGTTGATACCGTCCGAAGTCGCCGAGAAATTGTCGAGGCCGAGACCGGGTACAGACGCATTCATCTGTGACAGTCCCATGTCACCAATCGTGATGGTGTTTCCTTCGAGGTTGCGTGGCACCTGAAGCCGCGTCAGGTTGACGCCGCCGCCGACAGCGCCGGCCACGAGATTGACTCCATTCACGTTGGCGTCGGATTGGTAGCTCGTTACCTGAGACAACAGGGCCTGTATCTGAGTGCCAGCGGCGCTCGCGGATACGCCGCCGGCCTGCGCTTCGAACGTGGCCTCCTTGAGCTTCATCAGGACGTCCGTGATACCGTTGATCGCCGCACCGGCGACCCGCGTCGGCACCTGGGCGCCGGCAAGGCCACTTCGCACCGCCATGAGGGCTTGCGCATCGGATTTGAGCCGGATCGCGATGACGTAGGCAGCGGGGTCGTCGGCCGCGGTAGCCACGGTCTTGCCGGTCGCGGCCTGCGAGATGGCACTCGCGAGACTTGAATTAGTGGCCGCGAGCGTCCGTATCGCGCTGGCCACGCCTGGATCAGTGATTGTACCCCACATGGGTATCGGTCCTTATCGAGCCCTCTGGCAAGTCGCGCGTCCGATGTATGGTGAGAATGCGACGCGACGAGGATTACAGCGGTACGCGCTGTTGACCTGTCCACCTTGTCGTTTGCACTGGTAGGCGCCCGCCCCCGGGACTACAAGGAAAACTCTGAAATTCTTCACATACGATTATCTGCTTTGTCCGCAAGGCAGATGACCCCCATGGTCGGGCCGACCAACCTGCCCGATATCGCGTGACCTGGCCCGGGTCTTCGCGGCGCTACGGCTTCTTCAGAACCCCCCCGTGCTGGCCGTGACCGCGGCTGGTTTCCGTCCCCGCGCCCGGAAGCTGGAGCGCCAACGCGCTACAAATGCCAACCCTTCGCCGAAGCAACGAGCAACGGGCGCGGCGCGTGGAGTTGACCCGCGGCCTCTGAGCCTTCGAGCGTCGCCGGTCTCGCGGGTAAGCTGGATGGTTCAGGCATCACGGCGACTGGAGTGATGCCGGATGGGCCGACCGACACGCCGATGGCCCGTCCGCGAACGGCCATGATCGCGCGGCGCTGATCAGGCCAGCTCGGAGGACTCGGTCGATGCGGTATTCGTTTGGTGATCGCCACTCGTCCGGATACCGGTTCGTCGCCGTGCATCGGGACCCGGAGTTGCCAGAGGATCAGGCGGCATACCACGCGAGGCCCGAGGCGGTGTGGCTGGACTTCGGACGGTATTCGGAGTGGCCAGGCTGGCAACGGCGGGGGTATGGACCGGTGCTTTAAGACGGGGCCATGTCGGCAACCATTCGTAGTGCTCGGGGTTGGGGCGAATGTCGCTTGTCACGTTGGCCGGTTCCTGAAAGTCCGCCGGCGCGACGCTTTCGCGCCACGGCCGGTTCCCTGGACGTTTATATTTCGCCGCGACTTACTTCGCCGTTACAGCCCACTCATGATTGTGTACCAGCCCGTCGTCATGACCCCGGTGTGCTTCTGGCGCGCCGTGATCGTGGAACTGCGCCGCCTCGGTCGAGCCCGACAGCGCCGTCGTCGACGACTTGCCACCCGAAATCGCCATCGCCACCGCGTCGAAGTACCCGACCCCAACCTCGCGCTGATGGCGGGTCGCGGTGTAGCCTTCGGCCTCGGCCGCGAACTCGGCCTGCTGCAACTCCGAGTAAGCCGCCATGCCGCGTTCCCGATAGCCGCGCGCCAGGTTGAACATCGACAGGTTCAGGCTATGGAATCCCGCCAATGTCACGAACTGGAACCGGTAGCCCATGCGCCCGATCTCACGCTGGAACGCGGCGATCTTCTCAGGCGCCAGATTCTTCTTCCAGTTGAAGCTAGGCGAACAGTTGTAAGCCAGCATCTTACCCGGGAACTGCTTGTGGATTTCGTTGGCGAAACGTTCGGCCTCGCGCAGGTCGGGCTCCGACGTTTCCCACCACAGCAGGTCGGAATACGGCGCGTAGGCCAGGCCGCGAGCGATCGCGTAGTCGTTGCCGCGGCCGGGTTTGATGCGGAAGAAGCCCTCCGGCGTGCGGTCGTTGCCGATGAACGGGCGGTCGCGCTCATCCACGTCGCTGGTCAGCAACTGCGCCGACTGCGCGTCGGTGCGGCACAGCAGCACTGTGTTCACGCCCTCGACATCCGCCGCCAGCCGCGCCGCGTTCAAGGTCCGGATATGCTGGGCGATCGGCACCAGGACCTTGCCGCCCAGGTGACCGCATTTCTTTTCGGAGGCGAGTTGGTCTTCGAAGTGGACACCCGCGGCGCCGGCCTCGATCATCGCTTTCATCAACTCGTAAGCGTTCAATGCGCCACCGAAACCGGCTTCGGCGTCCGCGATGATCGGCGCCATCCACCAGGTACCGTCTGTTTGTCCCCTTGGCCCGCCCTCGGAGCGTGCGATCTGGTCGCACCGGCGCAGCGCGTTGTTGATCCGGCGCACCACGTTCGGCACCGCGTCGACCGGATACAGCGACTGATCGGGATACATCTGACCCGCCGTGTTGGCGTCGCCCGCGACCTGCCAGCCGGAGAGGTAGATCGCCTTGAGCCCAGCCTTCACCTGTTGCACCGCCTGGTTGCCGGTCAGCGCGCCCAGTGTGGGAACGAACGGTTCGGTGCGCAGCAGGCGCCAAAGGCGCGCGGCGCCCATTTCGGCGAGCGTGTGCCGAATGCGGAATGAACCGGCGAGGCGCTCGACGTCCTCGCTGGTGTAGTCGCGGCGAATGCCGGCGAAGCGTTCGGGATCGCCGCTGGCGTTCGTACCATCCGGGGCACGGGTGGGCGTGGGATGCATCGTGATCTCCTGGGCTCGGTGCGATGCGTCAATCTTTCACATTGCATCCGCGAAGGTGTAGCGTTATCTGGCAAATGGCCGCGCAATGGAGTAGATGACTTCACCAACAACCGGCGCGATTTTGTAAAGGATGTAAATTGGGCCGCACCGTGATCGGCCGCGCCGTTCGCCGCCTGCGCTCCGAGCGGGCGCTGTCGCAGCAGGCGCTGGCAACCCGGCTCGGCATCTCCGCCAGCTACCTGAACCTGATCGAGCACGATCAACGCGCCGTCACCGCCTCTCTGTTGATCAAGCTGGCCGAAACGCTGCGGGTTGATCTGGGCGAGTTGTCGGGCACCCAGGAACGCCAACTGGAACTCGGGTTGCGGGAGGCGTTTTCGGACCCGCTTCTGGGTGCCGACGCGGTGCCGGAGGCGGAGATCGCCGCGATGGCCGGCGCCAGCCCCAACGCCGCGCGAGGCGTGCTGGCGCTATATCGCGCGTGGCGCGTGGCGCGGGAGGACGCCAGCGGTATCGCCTTGCCATCCGGCCGGCGCGTGTTGCTGCCAAACGAAGAGGCGCGCGACTTTTTCGATGATCATGCGAACCATTTCCCCACGTTGGAGGAAGCCGCCGACACGATATCGCTCGCTTTGGGCCGTGTCGCTCCCGCCGAGATGAACCATGCGGTCGCGGAACGATTGCGTCAGGTGCACGGTCTGACGGTCACGGTGATGGCGTTGGAGGGCGCACTGCGCCGCTACGATCCGGTGACGCGCGGGCTGGCGTTGTCGGAGAACCTGCCGCGTGAAAGCCGCGGCTTTCACATGGCGTTCCAACTGGTGCTGCTGGAGGCGCGCGACGCGATCGAAAACCTGGTGAAGCACGCCGCGCCGACCTCGCCCGAGGCGGCGATGCTGATCCGCATTGGTCTGCTGAATTACACCGCCGGCGCGTTGTTGATGCCGTACGACGCGTTCCTGGCATCCGCTCGATCGTTACGCCACGACATGGAGGCGATGGCGTCGCGGTTTGGCGTGTCGTTCGAGCAGGCGTGCAACCGATTGTCGACTCTGCAACGATCCGGCGCGCGCGGGGTGCCGTTCTTTTTCTTGCGCGTCGATCCCGCCGGCAATGTATCGAAACGATTCGCCGCGGCGGGCTATCCGTTCGCGCGTTACGGCGGGTCGTGCCCGCGCTGGATCGTGCACAATGCGTTCGCTCAGCCGGGATCGGTGCTGGTGCAGGTCGCCGAGTTGCCTGACGGCACGGCCTATCTGTGCTTCGCGCGGGCGGTGACGCGGCCGGCCGGGACGTGGGGCGAGCCAAAGCCGGTGCATGTCATCGCCATGGGTTGCGCGGTCACCCACGCCGCCGATGTGGTTTACGCGGATGGTCTGGACCTGGAACGATCCAAAGTGGGGATCGGGTTGTCCTGCCGGCTGTGCGACCGCCCCGATTGCCGGAGCCGCGCGTTTCCGCCGCTGGAGCACCGGCTGTCGCTCGACCCGATGCTGGCGAGCGCGACGCCATACCGGTTTGAGGTGAAGAAGAGCTGAAGTCTCACCCCGCACGGTCAACGGATCGCGCGGCAACCCCCGCGCCTGGCGATCCGGCGGGTCACGCGCGGCCGAATTCGCTTTACCGGCTGCTCGCCAGGCGTATAATAATTGATACTGGGTGTTGGGTCGGGGACTTTGCCAGGGTGGGCGGATCGCCGTGCGACAGCATTCGAAGATCGTCGCGATGACGGGCGGGGGTCGCGCATTGGCGGATGAAATTCTTTTGTCAGATCGAGCGCCTTGAAGGCTTTGTGAGCGGAGGTGGCGATGCACGCGAGATATGTCTTCGTGGCCCTTATGGTTCTGCTATCGGCGACCTCCGCTCAGGCGCAGTTCCATGAGCGGTTCCACGAACGTCTCCGCGAACGCGGGCACGGCTTGCCTCCGGCGTACGTGGTGCCCGAGCCACGGCGCGGCGAACCCGAGGACCATGCCGTCGGCCGTCGTCACTCCGCGGAACCGGTGCGAACCAGCCGAGCGTCCGACGGATCGATCTGTGACAAACCCGACAGCGATCCCGACGCCGCGGTCGCGGCGTGCGGCCGCATCATTGGCCGCGGGCAGATAAAGAATGGCTACAGCCTGGCGATCGCCTTTGTCCATCGCGGCCAGGCATATGAGGACAAAGCCGACCACGACCACGCGATCGCCGATTTTTCCGAGGCGATTCGCCGCGCACCGAAAGCGCCGGGTTATTTCGCCATGCGAGGCGTCGCGTCGGAAAAGGCCGGCAACGCGGATGCCGCGCGCGTCGATTTTCGCCAGGCGGTGAGCCTTGACCCAAAGAACCAGGACGCGTTGGACGGCCTGAAGCGGATTGAGACCAGAAGTGCCGTGGCCGCCCCGGGTGCCGTCGCTACCCCCACCGCTACCCCCACCGCTACCCACACTGCGACCGCCGTGCCGCCGACGCCGGCCGGCAACGCCTCGCCTCCGACGGTCGTCGCGACCGCGGCCCCGCCGCCCGGGGTCGCGACGGCTCCGCCGTCCACTTCCGTTGCCACCGCGTCACCATCTGCCGTCGTCGCGGACCCGTCAGCGGCGTCAAACATGTCGCATGGGCCTCGCGTGGCCCTGGTTATCGGCAACGGCGCTTACGTCAACGCCAACGTCCTGCCCAACCCTCCGAATGACGCCCATGCCGTGGCCGAGGTTCTGCGCAAGATTGGCTTCGAGGTTCAGGAGGGCGAGAACCTGGACCACGCCAGCATGGAAAGCCAGTTGCACGCGTTTCTTCACAAAGCCGAGACCGCCTCGATCGTTTTGCTGTTTTATGCCGGGCATGGGATGCAGGTGGACGGCAGGAATTATCTGGTTCCGGTGGACGCGAAGCTCGCCGAAGCCAGCGATTTGCCGTTCGAAACGATCGAGATCGACAAGCTGCTCGATTCTCTGGGCGAACCGGGCCACACCAATATCATCCTGTTGGATGCCTGCCGCGATAATCCCCTCGCGCGAAGTTTCGCCAGTCATCTGCCGGCGACGCGATCCGCCGCCGTCGCGACCGGACTGGCGGCTTATACCGCGGTCGGAACCGGCACGCTGATCGCTTACGCGACCGCTCCTGGGCAGACCGCGCTGGATGGTCAGGGCAAGGACAGTCCGTTCACCACCAGCCTGTTGCATTTCCTCCCGACACCCGGCCTGGAAATTCGCCAGATGCTGACGCGCGTGCGCGCCGAGGTGGCGGAACAGACCGGAAATCGTCAGATCCCGTGGGACAATTCGTCGCTCATGGGGGATGTGGTGCTGGTGAAATAGCCGCCGCGAGGCATTACCCGTCACCCTCCGGGTCAAATACGCCATGTGCTCGCGGCGATGGCTCAAAAGAAGCCTTGGCGTCGCGAGCGCGCCATCCGATATCGCAGTCGTGGCGATGGAGGACTGATCCGTCGCTCACGCCTCCGTATGGAAGGGCCATGATATGGCAACGCCCGGAAACTGCTGATCAGCATCACGCCGGGGATATGACCGCGCGGTCTATGCCCCAACCACCTCCACCAACCTTGCCACCAGTCCCGCCGCATCATCCTCGCGAATGTTGGTGAATCCCAACATCAGCCCGTGACCCGGGTGATGCGCGATCGACAGTCCGGACAACGCCATCGGCGCCAGACCGGCGGCCAGCGCGCGTCGCGCCACGTCGCTGTCATCGACTCCCTCGGGCAGCCGGATCAGCAGATGCATCCCGCCCGCCGCCAGTTCCACCGGGAAGTGATCCGACAGAGCCGCCGCCAGCGCCGCCCGCCGCCGCTTGTACAGCCCGCGCATGCGTTTCACATGCCGGGCGAAATGGCCGCCCGCCATGAACGCGGCGGTAACGGACTGCTCCAGTAACGGTGCCCCGCGCGTGATCAGCCGCGCCGCGCGGGTCATCGTTTCGATCAACGCATCCGGCACGACCAGATAGCCAAGCCGCAGTCCGGGAAACAGCGTCTTGCTGAAGCTGCCGGCGAACAGCACCCGCTCGCCGCGGTCGAGCGCTTTCAATGACGGCGGCGTTGGCCCCGTGTAGCGGAATTCGGAGTCGTAATCGTCTTCCAGCACCCAGGCTCGCGCTTCCTCGGCCCAGGCGAGCAGGGCGAGACGCCGAGGCAACGACAAGGACACGCCGAGCGGCGATTGATGCGTCGGCGTCACCACGGCCAGCTTCGCCCTGGGTGCCGCTGCGATGCCCGCCGTGACACGCATTCCCTCGGCATCGACCGGCACCGGCACGAGGCTCGCGCCGCCGACCTCCATCGCCTGGAACGCCTGCGGATGGCCCGGATCCTCCACCCACACCGCATCCCCTGGGCGGAGCAGCACCTGGCGGACCAAAGTCAGCGCACCCTGATAGCCCGGCGTGACGAACACCTGATGCGGCGCGCAGGCAATGCCGCGGGCAAGGCCGAGATACGCGACGATCTCCTCGCGTAACGCGATGGCGCCGCACACGTCGGGATAGGCGAGGTCGGCCTCGGCGATGGCTCGCGCCGCTTTCGCCGTCAGCGCGGACCACAACTTGCGCGGGAACGCGTCGAGCGCCGGCAATCCGCGTTGGAACGGCAGCGGCGCGGTGGGCGCGGCTGGTCGAGACCTCGCCAGACCCAGGGTCCGTTGCGCCGGCGCCTTCGCGAGGTCGTTTACCTGCACCGAAATGATCGTGCCGGCCGCGCCGCGTGGTTCGATCGCGCCCTCGCCCGCCAGCAGGTCGTAGGCGGCGTCGACGGTGCCGCGGGCCACGCCGAGTTGCGCCGACAAGGTGCGGGCCGAGGGCAGCCGCGCGCCGGACGACAGCGCGCCGGTGGCGATCGCCGACCGCAGCCTTGTGGCGATCTGCAGGTAGAGAGGCCCCGGCTCCGCAGGGTCGAGTGTGATCATGGACCAGTCAACCAACCAATTTCTGGCCCTGGCTGATAGGCCATTCACGCCGCCAGATAAACCCAACAGGCAATGGAGGACCCAGCGATGCATGACCGGGTGCATTTTCCGAAGACGGTCCCCGACACTTACGCCGCGATCCGCGAACTCGACGCGATGGTCAGGCGCGGCGGGCTGGCGCCGTCGTTGGTCGGATTGGTGAAAATGCGTGCGTCGCAGATCAATGGTTGCGCCTTTTGCCTCGACATGCACGCCAAGGACGCGCGGCAGCATGGCGAGACCGAGCAGCGGCTGTACTTGCTGAACGCGTGGCGGGAGACGCCGTATTACTCGGACCGCGAGCGCGCCGCGCTGGCCTGGACCGAGTGCCTGACCCGGTTGCCGACCGATGGCGCGCCGGACGCGGTGTATCAGGCGTTGGAGGCCGTGTTGACCGCGGTCGAGATCGCCAATCTCACCGCGCTCATTGGCGTGATCAACATCTGGAACCGCATCGCGGTGGGCCTGAACTGGCCGATGCCGAGGGCGGCATGACCGAGACGCCGCGGCACGCGGAAACCGACACCGAGGTCGCCGCGTGGTTTCCGTTGATGCGTTTGTCGCGGCCGCATCTGACCGGCCCGGAGGAACCGCGCGCGCGGTTTCGCCGCCAGGCCCAGGTGGGGTACCGCATTATGGCGGCGTGGCGGAACCGGGAGGCGGTGGGACTCGCCGGGTACCGGCCGTGCGAAAATCTGATCCGCGGACCGTTTTGTGACATCGACGATCTGGTTGTGCGGGACGTTTTGCGCCGCTCGGGCCTGGGTGCGCGCCTGTTGAAGGCGGTCGGGACCGAGGCGACGGCGCGCGGCCTGCCGCATCTCGCGCTCGACACCGGGCTCGACAACCTGTTGGGCCAGCGGTTTTATTTCCGTTTCGGTATGTTGCCGGCGGCGTTACGGTTCGCGATGCGGTTGGATTGAGCGATGACCACAATTCTGCACTTACGCTGTAGCCCGCGTGGCGCCGACGCGTTCAGCAGCCGCATGGCTGAGGAGGTAATCGCGCGGCTCCTGCACCACCACGCGGGCGCCGAAATCGTGTTCCGCGATTTGTCGGCTCAGCCGCCGCCGTTGGTGGACGCTGGGTTCAGCGCGGCTATCCTGGGGCCTCCCGGAGAGGTGCCACAAGCGCTGGTGGCGTCCGAGGCGCTGATCCGCGAACTCGAGGCGGCGGATTTGCTGGTGATCGCGACGCCCATGCATAATTATTGCGTTCCGGCGGTGCTGAAGGCGTGGGTCGATCAGATCGTCCGCATCCATCGCACGTTCGCCAGCACGCCGGGCGGCAAGGTCGGCAAGTTGCGCGACCGGCCGGCCTGGCTGGTAGTTGCGTCGGGTGGTTGGTTCACCGGGCCCGGTCCCTCGGGGGCGCCGGCGCAAGCGGATTTTCTGACGCCGTATGTGCGGGCGGTGCTGAACACGATCGGCATCTTCGATTTGCATATTTTGACACTGGAGGGGGTGACGCGCGGCGCTGAGATCGCCGAGGCGGCGGTCGCGAAGGCTCGGGCGGCGTTGGACCGGGCGTTGCCGCTGGTGTAGGCAGCGGAGCCCACGCCGCCCTCGAAGCCTTGCGAAGGAGGATAAGAATGCCGCTGACACGTTGCGTTCGGGAAACCTTGGCCAAACGCGCCCCGAGCGACGCGGCGTTTCGTGCGGTGCTCGTTGAGGAGGCGGCGCGAAACATCCTGGATGGAGATGTCGAGACCGCTCTTGGTCAATCGCGCGACGTCGTGAATGCGACGATGGGTTTCGATGCCCTGGCCGCGGTCGCCGGATCATAACCGTTCGACGTTCCATCTGGACCGCTGCCCCCGCGGTGGTTCAACATCGCATCAGTCGAACCGCGGGTCGCCGATCATGCGCTGGTCACTTGCTTTGGGTGTCGTCTTCATCATGCTGTTGTCCGCTGTCGCGGCGCACGCCGCCCCACCCGAATGCGCGCCGGAGATCGTCGGTCCCTGGACCGGCAAGGTGCTGGATGAGGGTCTGATCAAGCAACTCCGCACCGACTTCTCCACCCGGTCCGGCGCCCTGACCGGCACGTATCGTGTCGAGGGCGCGGACGGCGGCTATGACGGCACACTCACCGACTTCACCCCGTCGGGCCCGTGCGCGGGTCAGTTCCTGTGGCACGACCGCCACGGCACCG
>CALFNB010000538.1 GCA_937902425.1 uncultured Acetobacteraceae bacterium
GACCCCCAGGGGATTCGCAAGGGGATTTTCCGGATTTCCGTCGAGTCGGGGTATACTAAAGAATCAATGAAGGGAGGTTCCTTGGCAGGGCATGCATTCCAGTAAATCATGCGGTTTTTGCCCCTTGGATGGCCCGGCCGAGCCGCGCCAGCGCGCCGGCCAAACCGTCCGAGGGATCGCTGTCGAGGATCCCAATCACCGCCCTGTGACAGTCCCCGTCCTTGCTGGCGGCAACGGCTTGCTCCAGGGCCGAGGGGCGGGGAGGGTGGTCGCCCCATGTGCCTCGCTCCGGTGCTGGCGGCTCCTCTGGCTCCCGGTAGCCCTTCCAGTGCGAGGGCGGCAGCACCGCATAGGCGTTGGTATCCTGCTTCAGGCAGAAGCGGGTTCCTTTGCTCAAAGGTACGTAAAGCGACATGGTCTGGCTGACGGTTTTCTCCGCTGCGATCAGAGCCATCTGATCCGCCGTGCGCGGGGTGTCCCCGCCGCCTGGAAGGGCTACAAGCAGCCTCTGAGCGCCGTCGCGGGACCGAATTCAAGCTACCATGCCCGTCACCAGAGCCTCACCGATCAGGTTGGACGTCTGCCCCGCGGATTCGACCCTCAAACAGACCCGTCAAATGGGGGTTCCGGGATCGGTCTGACTGCCTGATAACGTTGAGATTCTGGCAAATCTGATGTCGCTTTACGTACCTTTGAGCAAAGGAACCCCAGGGATGGAAGAAAATATATCGCCACCAGTTCCGGGTTGGGTTGCGCGGTTAGACGGTCACAAGTCTGACCTTGCTGCCTGCGAGCAGTCTCTGAAGTCACCGTTCGATCCGTCATGTGAACGCGTAATGGAAAGTGGCAAGTTATTTTGGGCGCTTCGCAGTAGCACCTTCAATCACTGTCAGACTGCGGATGAGGTCAGGGTGAGTGCGATAACTCTGATAAAACACCTGAATGGTGTGTTAAAGCTGACTCGCGACGCCGAACCGCTGAAGTTCGATGGCGTAAGTCGTATTGACGAAGGTGGGCAAATTCACACTGCATACTTTGCTGAATTTCACGACCGGGCCAGAGCGACAGATTCTTTTATTTTGGCAGAGTTTCGAGATGCGCAAGGTGATCTCGTTCCTCCTCCCCCACCCGAGCTGTCAGTGGCGCAAAAGTGGATGAAGGCGGCCGAAAGTTGCGGAGATATTGCCGACGCCTTAAGGCATTTTGGTCAGCCGACCAACTGGTATGATATGTGGACGACTTATGAGATCATTGAGGATGCCATTTGGAACGCGACGCCTAACCAGTCACGTCCCAAAGGTGACACGACAAAAAAGAGAAAACCTCGCCGTGTCCTCTCCATGAGCCGTGAATGGGTATCGGAAAATGATTTCGAAAAATTCGCCGAAAGCTGTAACTATCATCGTCATGGAGCGAGGACACAGCCCAAACCAAATCAGAATGCCACCCGTGATGAGGCTCGTGGAATACTCGTTCAAATTCTGCGAGGCTGGCTGAATAAGAAAGTGCCCTGATCTGCGCGTGAGCTAATGTCTCTCATATTTGCCGATCCGGCTTCGACTTAACACAATGGATGTTCTGCGGCACCGAGACAAAAAAGGCCAGCCCCGCTGCCGAGGCTGACCCAATTTCTTTGACGGTCATCGGCTTCCCAGCCTGTACCGTTGAATCAGTCTATAGCTAGACTCTTCCTTGATCAAACACTTTTTTACCGTAGCTTTGTCGTGAGAATTCTTTGCACGGATCGATCATGACGCCGGTGAGTTTCGCAGAAGCTCGCGACACCTTGCAATCACTTGGCATCGTGCTCGACAGCCTGCCCGCAGGATATCGTGTGAATTTCAAGTCTGGCACAGAGGCGACAGCCTATCGCACTGACGACCTTGGCGATGCGCTTAAGTCCGACAGGCTGCCAGTACCTTTGCACAGTGATTTTGACCGGTTGAACAAAACGTTGCCGAAGCGACGTATGCCGGTACCTCGACCCCCAAACGGATCAGTTCGATTCTTCGCAACGATCGATTTCAAAGAGTCAAAATCACTGTGCGGAGGCACCAGGGGCACAACGGTCAGCGCGGCAGCAGCATGTCGGCGATGATCCGGACCAGTTCGACATAGCTCCGCATCAGAAATGCCGCGAAGGCGCCAACCACGAGGCCAACGGGCAGCCATACCGCGCCATGACCGGCGGCGGCGGCCCAGACGCCCGCCGCCGCCACGGCGAGGCCGAGCCCGAGCGCGATCCAATTGCCATACCGGCGCAGCATGCGCACGGCGGGATACGGCTGATCCGCGCTCTCGATCGGAGGGAAATCTGAATCTGACATACAAGCATGCTTCGCGATGCGTTAACTGTCCGCCACCAACCTCGGTGTCAGCGGCTTGCACACGCGCACGCCGGCGAGTCCGATCAGCTTTTCCGCCTCCGCGCGCCGCGCGCCCACGCCAATCGCCCGCCGCGTCACGCTGCGATCGAGACCAACCGCGTTCAGCCAGGTCAGCGTCACCGGTGCGTCCGCCCCATCCTCCACAACCACCAACGCGCCCTCCATCGGCACATTCGGGGTGGTATCGACCCCAGCCAACACGTTACGGTGCCAGTTGTTCATCCGGCTCTGCCATTCGCCGGTCCCCCCTGGGCCGGCCTTCGCGCGATAAGCGTCGCTGGTGAACACCTCCGGCCCGGTCACCTGATGCAGCGCGATGAACGGCGAGGGGTGCGGAGCAAGCGCCTCGAACCTCTGAGTGGCCTGGATGCCCGGGATTGAGATCAGCTTCTTCATGTGGGCCAGATACCATGTGTCCCACTCGACGCGCCGGTCCAAATCGATCAGTGCCATCTCAACCATGTAGATCATTGCCGCGTTCCTTTGATTGTCGCGGCGGCATGCCCGGCGGCGCGGAAGCCGAACACCGCCGCCTTCGACAGGCCCCCGATATAGCCGATGAACGGCCCGCCTTCGATCCCGCCAGTTGTTGCACCAGCGGCATAAAGCCCCGGGATCGTGCCGCCGTCGTCACGCAGGACCCGCGCGTCGGCATCGATCCGGATGCCGCCCATGGTGTAGGTGATGCCCGCGCACACCGGAATGGCAACGAACGGCCCGGTCGCGACCGGCATCGGCTGATACCGATCGCTGCTCCGCGACGGCGCCAATGAGCCGAGCCCGCCGGATCCGCACGCCGCGTTGTACGCCGCGACCGTCCGCGCCAGACCGTCCGAGTCGATCCCGGCCACCCGCGCCAGATCAGCGAGGGCCGCGGCGCGATAGATCGTGCCGCCGGCCCGCGCGAGTTCCGGGTTCGCCGGAATCCGCGCCGACCGTCCTGGGCCTTCCCAGATCTTCGTATCGAACACCACGGTCGCGGTCAGCGGCGCGGCCGAGCGGGCGATCATGTTCGCCATGTGGATACCGCCCATGCCCTCATCGACGATGCGGACGCCCGCCTCGTTGACGACGATGCCGGCGGTGGCGATGCCATCCGGTTCCGGGTAGGGCCAGACACGGTCGTTCACCATGGAATCGCGGCACAGCAAATGGCCATAGAAACAATCAAGCGCGGTGATCGCGGCACCCGCCTCTCGCGCCATCCGCAACCCGTCCCCCGCGCCGGTGGCGGCGCCGCGTTGCTTTACCTGCTCCGGGACCGGCATGATGTGTTGGCGCAGCATGGTGAAATCGGCCTGGAATCCGCCATCCGCCAGCACCACGGCGGGCGCCGCGAAACGCCTTGCCATGCCGAATTGTTCCGCTTCGACACCGGTGCAGTGCCCGTCGCGCATCAGCAACGAACCCGCCCGCGTCCCCAGCAGCAGTATCCCGCCGCGCTGGCGCAGCCGTTCGGCCAGCAGGCGCAGCATCACGTCCGGCCCTCGCCCTTGCCAGTCGAGCCCAGAGACCAGCGGGCGCGGCGGCGCCATCATCCAGTTCTGCCAGGCCACCGCCCCGGCGCGAATGAAACGCCCGCCCTGGGCGCGCAGCCAGTCGATCACCCGCGTCGTGTCACGCACCAGCACATCCGCCAGGGCGGGATCAGTGAAGCCGCGCGTATTGCGCTCGATCGCCGCGCGCAACGCGGCCTCGGGCTCCTTTGGATCGGTATAGCCGACATGGATGATGCCGCCCGACCACCTTGTGTTGCAGGGGTAGCGCGGATCCGTCCCTTGCTCGAGCACCGCGACGCGCAACCCACGTTCGGCCGCGCGCACGCCCGCCACCATGCCGGCGAGCCCACCGCCGACGACCACCAGATCGAAACTGTCGCTGTCCATCTCGGTTCGCTTCCTGCCTGGGCCATGCAAGCCAGCGTCCTGTTGCCCTGTCAACGCGCACCGGCGATCGTGGCGGCTTTGGGCCACTCCTGGTCGATGGAGGCCGCCAGAGCGTCCGCGTCCCACGCTATCGCCCGCCACCTCATCTCCGGCGAACACGGGCTCATGCTGGCCAGCTTCCCGCGAACGCCGCGGCTGCTGGCGATCTCTCCAGCGCCGGACGAACTGAAGATGCCCACCATCGCGATGCTTCCGGCCAGGGCCGCGACCGGACTTTCGCGCGCGGAACGCCGCGCGTACCATGCGCTCACACCAACGCGGAGACAGCGCGAATGATCGTCGGAGCCATCCTCCTCGGCGAAACCGGAACCGGACGGCCCGAGCGCGCTCAATCGGTTCGGCGCCGGCACGTTCCGGCACGGAGGCTCGGCTGATGCGCATCTTTGAACGATTGGAACAACATCGCGACTGGACGGCGGAGGAGCGCCTGGTGCTGGATCAGGTGCGCCGTCTCGCCGCCGAACGGATCGCGCCCGCCGCCGCGCGGCACGACAAGGCAGCCAGCTTTCCCTGGGACAATGTGCGGGCGCTCAACGAACTCGGGCTCAACGCCATTTTCATTCCGGAGGCGTACGGCGGCGCGCCGATGCGGTACCGGCTGTATCTCGCCTGCGTGCAGGCGATCAGCGAGGCCTGCGCTGCCACCGGCATCATCTACGCGACCAATTTCCACGCCATGAAGCCGTTGATCGACTTTGGCACCGACGCGCAAAAATCCCGCCTTTTGCCGCGCATCGCGGCGGGCGGTCTCGGTGCGCTCGCCATCACCGAGCCGGACGCGGGGTCCGACGCCACCGGCATGAAGACGCGGTTCCGGGAGGACGGCGATACCATCGTCATCGACGGCGGCAAGCTGTTCATCACCAATGGGGATGTCGCCGACCTCCTGCTGGTGTTCGGCAAGTGGGACGGCATCGCCGACGCGAAAGGCGCGATCTCGGCCGTGATCCTGGAACGCGGCACGCCGGGCTTTGAGGTGCTGCGGCTGGAGGACAAGATGGGACATCGCGCCTCATCCACCGCCGCGCTCGCCTTCGATGATTGTCGCGTACCGCGGGCGAACCTGCTCGGCCGGCCGGGTGAGGGGCTGCGCATTCTGTTCGCCGCGTTGAACAAATCCCGGCCCTCGATCGCCGCGCACGCGCTTGGCATCGCCCATGCCGCGTTCGCCGACATGACCGCGTACATGAACGAGCGGCGTCAGTCCGGGCGGCGTATCATCGACTTCCAGGGCAACCAGTTCAGCCTCGCCGACATGGCGACCGATCTGGCCATGGCGGAGCACTGGCTGGATTACGTCGCCGGCCTGATCGACGGCGGCGAGAGCGATGTCGGATTGGAGGCCTCGATGCTGAAACTGCGCGCCTCGGACCTGGCGATGCGGATCGCCATCGAGTGCGTGCAGATGCACGGCGGGTACGGCTACTGCGCCGATCATCGCGCGGAACGATTGATGCGCGATGCCAAGATCACGCAGATCTGGGAGGGCACCAATCAGGTGCACCGGCAGTTGATCGGGCGCGGTTTCGCGGTGCGTTAGCGCGGTTTCACCCTGTCCGGAATCATGACGACCGGCGGCCGATCCTTCACCGTCATGGCGGTTTGAGCGACTGATGCATGGTGCTCCGAACACGGTACTTGCCTGCTTTCGAGCCGATGGCATATTCTGCCAGTGAGCCATTCCAGAAAGGAGCGCGCTGTGCCCACGCGCAATGTCGTGCTGACCGAACAGCAGGCGGTGATGATCGAGCGGCTGGTGCACTCCGGCCGTTATCAGAATGCCAGCGAGGTGCTGCGCGATGGACTGCGGCTGGTGCAACAACGGGAGGCTGAAGACAAGGCACGCCTCGTGGCGCTCCGGCGGGCCGCGAGCGTCGGGCTGGAGGATTTCACCGCCGGCCGTTACCGTAGCTTCGCCGATGGGGCGGCGTTGCGCCTCCATCTGGCCGCGCGAGCCGAAAAGGTACTGGGCCGCTCTTCCAGGTGACACGCCGTACTTGGACGGTCCGGCTGTCGGACACGGCCGAAGCGGACTACGACGATATCCTGCGTTGGACCGCGGAACGGTTTGGCGCCACGCAGGCTGCCTCGTATGGCGATCTGCTGGCCGCGGCTTTGGCCCGTCTGGAGCGCGGGCCGACCATTGCCGGGGCGCGACCACGCGACGAGATCGGCGCGGGTTTGCGCACGCTGCATGTTGGGCGTCGTGGACGGCATATCATTCTGTTTCGGATTGGCGACGAGCCGGATCGGACCATTGACGTGTTGCGGATGCTGCACGATGCGATGGACCTGGCGCGGCATGTGCCGCGGGAGGATCAGACGCCGATCCGCGATACGGCGTCATGCCAGCGCAAGTCCGGCGTCTCGGTGTAACGCTGTGATCGCCGAGCGGATTTCCACCTCGCTCTTGCCCATGGCAGCGAGCAGGCGCGCATAGTTCCCGATCGCCGCGTCGCGGTGCGGGTGGGCGTACCCGGTGGCACGCCCGAAGACGAGAAAGATCACCACCATCCGCCGCATCAGCGGCTCCGCCTCGCCAAGCCGATTGGTGTCTCGCAGCAACTGGGCGAGGTTGTTGAGGTCGCGCGCGACGTCCGGATGGTCGTTGCCGAAGCTTGCC